>CAZRPQ010000202.1:0-5174 GCA_964601725.1 uncultured Salinivenus sp.
GTTCAGTTGCGATGCCGTCCCTGGCGACAGCCACCAGCCGTCCGGCGTTCCGAGGGGACGGGTCTGTTCATCCGTTGGTGTCTGTCATGGCCGCCTCGGCCACCTCAGAGCTGTCCGCCCTTCGCCGGTTCGCCCGGCGGTACCTTCGCTACGGCACCGCGGCGCTCCTGGTGGCGCTCGTTCTCGTCGAAGGGGCGGGCCCTTGGCTCGTGGAATGGTTCCGGACGACGCCCGGCGAGCAGCTGTGGGGACGCCTTCTGTTTGCCTTCAGTACCTTCGCCGTGGGGCTCTGGGCACGCCTCCACCTCTGGGCCCTGCTTCTGCCCGTCGTGCTGGCGCTCTTCCGGTGGGCGGACGTGCGGGCGAATCTGAAGCGCGGAGTGGGGTGGGTGCTCGTGATCGGGGTGCCCGTCGCCGTCGTCCACGTCGCCGTCGAGCGGGGCCTCTTTGCCGTCGCGACCCTGACCCGGGAGGGCATCTACCCCAACTTCACGACGTCGTTTGACTTCCGGGCGGTAGACCCGTACGGCATTGGCGGATGGCAGCTCGTCGTATTTCTCTTTCGGCGTTTTATCGCCGACTACTTCACCTACTTCATCGTGGCGGCCCTCTGCGTTGCCTACGAGCACTTTCTCCGCTCACAGGAGCAGGAGGCGCAGGCCCAGGCGCTTCAGGTCCAGCTGGCGCAGGCCCAGCTTCAGGCGTTGCGCATGCAGGTGAATCCCCATTTTCTGTTCAACACCCTCAACGCGATCACCGTCCTGGTTCGGGGGGGCGAAACGGCAAAGGCGGGCCGCACGCTCCGTCTGCTGAGCGACATGCTTCGGGCCACCTTTCGGGGGGCGGACGTGCAGATGGTGCCGCTCCGGGAGGAGATCGACCTCCTGGAGCGCTACCTCGAAATTGAGGAGATCCGGTTCGAGGATCGCCTGCGCGTCGAGATCGACGTGGACCCCGACGTGAGCGAAGTGCCCGTGCCCTATCTCCTGCTACAGCCGCTCGTGGAGAACGCCGTGCGTCACGGCGTTGCCCCCCACGCCGAGGCCGGAGTGGTGCGCGTGTCGGCCCAGCCGACGACGACGCACGGGCAGAAGGGCGTAGAGCTGGTCGTGGCCGACAGTGGGCCCGGCTTCCCGGACGACACCGAGACCCTTCTGGCCGAGAGCGAGGGCGTGGGCCTCGCCAATACGAAGCGTCGTCTCGAAACGTTGTACGGGGAGGCGCACACCTTTGAGCTCGGAACGGCCGCCGAGGGCGGCGCGCGGGTCACCCTGCGACTCCCGCTCGACGGGGAGCCCCACGTGCTCGATCCAAACCGCGAACAGGAGGAAGCGGCAGTTCAGGTCTCCGAATCGTAGGGGCTGGAGCGGGCAGGAAGGGGGGCGAAACGCAGCCGAGGAGTGCTCATTCGCTCATGCACCCACGCTTCCACTTTTCCGATCGCATACCATGTCCATACGCGCCCTGATTGTTGACGACGAGCCGCTCGCCCGCACAGGGGTCCGTCAGCTCATAGAGCCCCTCGACGACGTCACTGTGGTGGGGGAGGCCGCCGACGGGCCCGAGGCCGTGCGCCAGATCGAGACGCACGAGCCGGACCTCGTCTTCCTCGACGTGCAAATGCCCGAGATGAACGGGCTGGAGGTGGTGCGCAAGGTGGGCGTGGAGAACATGCCGCTCACCATCTTTGTGACGGCCTACGATCAGTACGCCCTCGACGCCTTTGAGGCCCACGCGCTCGACTATCTCCTGAAACCGATCGAGGAGGAGCGCTTCGAGGAGGCGGTAGAGCGGGCTCGCAGTCAGCTCCAGCAGGTCGAGGCGGACACGCTCAGTGACCAGCTTGAAGGGGTGCTCCGAGAGTACGCTGGACAGGAGGAGAGCGGTGGCATTGAGCGGTTTACGGTGCGGACCCGCGACCGGATCTACTTCGTCGACACCGACGACGTACAGTGGATCGAATCCGAGGGCGACTACGTGGCCCTCCACGATGGCGACGACACCCATCTCGTGCGGAAGACGATGAAGGAGCTCGAACAGGAGCTCGATCCCAGTCGCTTCCTGCGCGTCCACCGCTCCTACATTGTGAATGCCGACTACATCGAGGAGCTCCGTCCGCTCGACCACGGCACCTACCAGCTCCGGATGGCCAGCGGCACGCCCCTAAAGACGAGCCGCGGCTACAGCGACAATGTGGACGCGCTGCTCGATGAAACCGGATAGCAGAACTCTGCAGAAGGCATCCCGGCCGCTCAGTCCCGAATCCTGCCCACCACCGCCCTTGATCCCGTGAACGCACACCTCGCAGTCGTTGGCCATCGATCCTCCCAGCCCGTCACTGGGGCCGGGGGAACGCCCATCGACCTCACGGACGCCACGCTTCCCTCGTCGGTGCATGCCTCGGAGGCGAAGCCGCTGTTTCGGGCGCTCAGCGACGCCCTCCGCGAGATGCGGGTGCGGCAGGGACAGGCCCCCGCCGACGCCACGACCCCACTCCGGCTCGGCATCATCGCGACCGCGGAGAATGGGACTGCGCTGGACGTTCAGACCGCATCGACCAACCTTCGCACCCTCGATCTCGACGCCGAGCCCGACCGTGAGGCCGTGCTCCGTGAGCTCCGGGCCCTGGAGCGGGAGTTTCTAGAGGGCAACTGAGAGGCCGTGCGGGCCAGCAGGCGTAACGAAGTCGGGAAAGGAGCACTTCCGTTCCAGAATCGCCCGGCTCAGTGGATCAACCGGGCGATCTGCGATGTGTGCTACGACCGACACGTACAGTTGGGAACATATGCCCCAACCGTACCACACATCGATTCGAACAACGACCGAGACACATCTCATGGAACGAGCGAGCCGCGAGGCGACGCCCCCCGATTCACTTCCCAAGGGCTACGTCGAGAAGACAGAGGGAACGATCGCGTCCAATGACCTGGTTTGGGATCCCGACGACGCAACTTTCGAGTCCGTTCAGGGCGACACCGCCATCGTGGGAACCCCTGTGGCCGATGTGTCGAAGGTCGCGACGCCAGCCCATTGGGTGACGTTTGACGGCACGACCGGCATCGTCTGGGGCGTTGGGGAGTCCCCAGAGGAAAGCCTCCGGGCGGCCAAGTTCGAAGCCTTTGGCGACGACCACGGGGCCATCGGCTACGAGTTCGCCTGCTGGTGCGAGGAGATGAGCACGACGGTGTGCTCCGAGACCCTGTATGCGGAGGCGAAAGAGAGCGGAAAGCTTTCCGTTTCTGAAGACGATCTTCGGCAGCACGTCGTTGCATGATCTGGGACCCCAGTCCCGCGCCCGAAGTTTTGCGTGGACGAGGCGACCAGATGGGCCGTGATTTTCCGCGGTGTGCAGGTTCTCACTTCTTTGATCTGGGGCTTCACGCGATCACAGTCCGCGGGGTGACGGCGCCGATGTGGGTCTCGTGCCCGCGCGAACCGGGGAAGCGCCCCACGCAGTTGGGCATTCGTCGCGCCGTGGGACCGGTCCGTCGCATGGTCGGCATCATAGCAACGGGGGGTGCGTTGGGGAGAGGCGCACGATGCGAGGACGGCCCATCGGGCCTGTTTCCTCTCTCCCGCCATCGATTTCCCCACCGCTATGATTGCTCGCCGACCAGCGTCCTGGATTCCCCTCCTTCTCGTCGCCGCACTCGGGCTCGCAGGGTGCGAGCCGTACATGAGCCTGACCGATCGGATCCCGGCGCAGACCCGGCAGGCCACGGCCCTCCTGCCGGAGGCGCCCCGCTACGCGGGCATGGTTGACCTGGAGACGGTAATGGGGCAAATCGACGCGCTGGAGGAAGCAACCTGGGCCGACAGTCTTCGTCGGGCGGACGGCTCTCGCCTGAGCACTTTCCTGGACGCGACCGGCATGGATCCGGAGACTGACCTGAAGGCGGTGTACGGGGCCCTCGGCGACGACCAGTCTTCGTTCAGCGCGGTGGTGTTTGCGGACCTGACCCCGGCCCAGGTGGACCGGTATCTCAAGCGGGCGCCAGACGGAGCGGGGCGGGCCACGACCTACCGCGGCGTGTCCATCTACCACCTCGTCGCCGGCAAGCAGACATCCGGCGATGACGCCTCGCCGGACACCCTGTCGCTGGGCTTCGTCCGAAGTGGCATGATGGCCGCGGCAGTGGACGTCGGGCGCGTCAAGGCCATGATCGATCGGCACGAGGACGGGACGGAGGGCTTCCGCGGAAACGAGTCGTACATGACCCTTGTCGAACAGGTCGCCCACGGTAGCAGTGCGTGGCTCGTGGGGCGCGACGTGCTGCAGACCGCCCTTCGCGACTCGGGACCGGAAGGCGCGGAGGCGGGCTCGACCGCGTCGTCGGAAGAGATGCCGTCGGTGAATGGGGCTGGATTTCAGCAACTGCTCAGCGTCTGGGCCGACCGGACGTTGGGCCTCTCGGACGCACCATCCGCACTTGAGGGCTCGTCTGGGGGAGGAAAGGTCGAGCAACTGAAGAGCCAAATCCGCGAGCAGGCGGTGTCGTTCACCCTGACCGACGAGTCCGTCGAGGGGGAGGCCTACCTTACGATGCGGGACGAGGCGAGCGCCTCGCGGGTAGTGGACGTATCAGAGGGCGCGATCGCGGCCTTCCGGCTCTCCGAAGAGGAGATTGATGGACTCGCAAAGGATCTGCTTGAGGACGTCTCCATCGAGCGAGACGGCCCGGTCGTACACGTCCGGTTCGCAGTGGGTCGCGAGCAGTTCCGACAGACAATGCAGGCAACACGGGGGGAGCGCGCTGCTCATCGGTCGAAGTCTTCGATTCGTCCTTCGAAAGAGGCAACTCGTCGATTGACCGGCATCACGCGGGCAGATCCGACGTTAAAGGGTCCGCGAGTCTCAGAGAGGCCCTGCAACCTCCATGCGAATCGTCCGGTCTCTCCTACGGGGAGGGACGGCGACGAACAGGGACTGGACGCGAGAGGATAGCTGATCCCCGGCACGGTTCGAAGCGTCGAGCCGCCTCGGTCTTTTGTTTCTCCTGAATGCTTGTGACGGCCCATGCGTCGTTTCATCTTCGAAGTGATAGAGGGCATCCGGATTGCCGGCCAGGCCATCTGGGCCAACAAGCTGCGCTCGACGCTCACCACCCTGGGTGTCATTATCGGCATCGCCGCGGTGACGCTCATGGCCACCGTCATCAACGGGCTCAACCAGG
>CAZRPQ010000203.1:0-5163 GCA_964601725.1 uncultured Salinivenus sp.
AGGTCCTGCGGACGGAGTCTGGGACGCTTCAGGTCGGCCGCCCAGAGGGGGCCGTAGTGGCGCCGTCGCTGTCGCGGATTTTGCCGGACCTCCCCGTAGTCCTCCAGCCACACCATCGCCTCACCGAGGGCCCGCCCAAACGCATCGGCATTCGCCTCGGCGTCTGCGGCGGCAATCTGGCGGGCCACGGTCTTCAAAACCGGGTCTGGGAGCCGGATCTTGAAGGACGCTGTGACCGCGTCGGCCCCGTCGGCGCGGGAGGCGATCCGGTCGCGGACATCAGGGGCGGCTCCGGGATTTACGATGCGCCACAGACGGGCCAGATCGATCCACCGGTGGCATTCGGCCTCCCCCAGGGTCTCCTCCCGAAATTGCGTGCTAACCGTGAGGCCGCAGGTCAGCCTGCTTCCGGGGGGTGCCTCTTGCCCGGCGCCCGCCTGCATCGATGCCTCCAGGCGTGCGGCGTAGCAGCGGCTGGCTCCCCCGATGCTTTCATCTTTATTGAAGCGTTTCCCTGTGAAGCTAAACTGCCGAAGACGACCGCCGGGGCCGCGCCGCTCGACAGACGTCTGCTCCACCTCGCTTCGACTCCCGACTGAAAACCACTCTCCAAACTGGAGTCCGAGGCCCCAGGACCGGGACACCTCTGTGGTCTCCTCGTTGAAGTAGCGCCTCAGGGCCACGCCGCTCTCCGCCGCCGAGGCGTCGGTCAGCACCGGACGGAGGTTGCCGCGGAGCACATCCCCGTGAACGTCCCCGAGCCGCTCGTCGTCGATGACGGCTTCCAAAAGAACCGTTTCGGTGTCGATGCGGGCGTATTCGAAGGAGAAGCTTGCCTCGATTTCCGATTCGACGATTTCTTGCAGCGTCTCTGCCGCCTCCTCTTTGAGCCCTGCAATTCGGGTCCGGATCTCCTCAATTGTGGTGGCCGTCTTTTCGAGCCCGAGCCGTTCGAGCACCGTCGTGATGAGCGCAAGATCGTCCCCGTCGACCTCGCTGAGAGCGCTGTACTCGCCGAGTATGGACTCGACCTTCTCCCGAGCCACTCCAAGGAGCGCGTCCACGACGTCGCCGAGCACCTCCTCCACCTGATCGGGATCTTTCAACCGTGCCGTGATCCCGGCGCGCACGCTCCCGGACACCTCGCGTCGGTCTCGGCGCTTCACGGCCGCCCGAACCGTCCCCGGCTCGGCGCGGGAGAAGACGACGGTGAACGCGTCCTCGACCTCCACGTCGAGGTGGGCCTGTGTCCCGGCGTCGACGGTCACGGTGAGGGCGTCGGCGTGGTCGACGAGTTGGCCGAGGGCGCTCAGGCTCCCGCTGAACACGTCTGCCCACCGTGCAGAAAGAGACGCGCCGAGCGTTCCTTCGGCCTCCATCGCCACGGCCTCTCGCGGGGCAAGCTCCTCGATGTCCTCGGCGCTCAAGATGAGGCGTGGGCTCGCCAGGTCGTCCTCAACGGCTCCCTGAACCGTCTCGTCCGGGTCATGCACGCGGTAGCTGCTGAAGGCGAGGCTGTGGTCGGTCGAGGCCTCGAAGGAGAAGCCCGTTCCCTCCAGCGTTCCGTCTGCCTTCGTCCCACCTCGAAGCTTGTACTTGAGCCACGCCTTCCCCTCTTCGAATTGGATCTGCGGGCCAAGGGACCCGCCGCCCTCAGATGCCTCCGAGGACCCGGTGCCGATGATCCGATCAGGATCTTCGTTGTCGGAGCGGTTGAAGAGCAGGACCGACACTTCACCCGACACCAGAAACGTCAGCGCGCCGCTCCGAACCGAGACGCTCTCGTTCAGGGATTGTTCGAACAAGGACCGCGGCAGAGCGGCGCTTTCCAGCGGCTCGTCGGCATACTCGCTAATGAGGGCGGGAAGATCGTCGACGTGTAGCTCAGACACAGTCGGGACTTGTGGTCATCCGGAAGGCGTCCATTACTGCGGAAGCGATCGATCAGCCACGTTGTGGGCGTCGACTGGGCGGCTCCGGTCGAGGGTGTCCCCCACCTTACACCCACTACGGAATCTCATCCGGCTGGCCGAAGGTCAGCATCTCTCCAAGTGTCTCGGGGGGATGTGTCTCGGGGAGATCGGCCCCGATGCCATCCTCGGCGGGATTCCAGTTCCGGTTAGACGCGAGGTAGGACCGTTCGTCCAGTTCGATCAGGCCGTAAAGCGTCTCGGCGACGATCTGAGCGCCCACCGGCCCAAGGCCCTCTCCGTCCTCGAAGTGACCTGGCTTGGTCTCGCGCCCAACTTCCTCTGCCTCTGCTAGGATGTAGAACCAGAGTGGAATGCCGCTGGAGAGATCCGCCGCCGGCTCAGCCATCTCGCGCGCTTCCTCGGCGACATCCTCGATCTCCTCGTCGGGACGCGCCATCCGTCGGGCGACCTCTTCGCCGGAGGGAAGCATGAAGGTTTGACCGCGGAGCAAGTTGCGCGTCGCAAGGGACGATTCACCCTCTCGGATAAACGGAAGATCCAGGAGATCCGTCGCGAGGTTCGTGTCAAGCTCCTCGGCATTTTGAAATTCCGGATCTGTATCGGTGAGTTCGTGCCAGTCGACGATCGCAGCGTCGTTGCGTAGGGGCCTGAATCCTCTGCCTAGAGTGTCTCCGTACAGATCGTGGAACTCACCCCATTGCTGAACCCGCACTTCCTGAGGGATCATGGAGTGGCCGTACCGGAAGGCCGCCACCGCAAACTCGATCGGAATGTATGGCTCCCCATCGTCTGGACAGAAAAACTTCCGGCCCCGGCCCTTGATGCGGTCGACGACGGCCTGCCCGCACACGTCTGGGAGGTAGTTTTCGACGACGACGTACTGGTAGTGCCACCGCACCAGCCGCTGTGCCTCCTCAAACAGTTCAGTTCCCTCGAACTCCTCTCCCTCAAGGCCGTGTTCGTCCAGGTAGTCGACCGCTTCGTTGTGAAAGCGAATCATCGCGAGTTGGAGTTGGGAAAGAACCCGGTTCTCGTCGTTTCTCGGGTCGCCAATCACAGCCGTCCCGTCGGGGGAGCGCCACAGGTCATGGTCGCGGAGATCGTCGGACTGATCGACAGCCGTTCCGTCCGCGGCGGTCAGCAGCTTGACACCGTTGAATTCTGCTCCCGGCTCACCGCGCTTCCGATCCCAATACAGAAACGGAGTGGCCTCCGGTCCCATCCCGTAGACATTGTCCAGGTCCAGTCTTGGGGTCCGGACGTTGGTCACCTCCCCGGCCTCCGCCACTGACGAGAGACTGGTCGTCGTGTCGAGGGTAATATCGTGGTCGATGAACTGCCCGAAGAAGACCTGTCCGACACTGACCGTGTCGGTCCGGTCGAAGTCTTCCCCGCCGTCCATCGGGCCGTCCTGGCTACCGAGTTCTTCCAGCTCCTCGGGACGAGTGTTCAGAGGTGAGAGGTCATCGAAGAGACGACCGAACCGGTCTTCGTCTTGTTCTGCTTCGTGGCCGTAGCGACAGAAGGCATCCATGCCTTCCAGTTCGTTCCTTCCGTGGTGTCGAGCCATAGCGTAGGTCCCCATCGGGGGGCTGTTTTGAGAAAGAAAAGCGGATGAACCTGCCGTGGTATTTTACTAAAGAAAAATATTTTCCTGGAGAAAAGAACTGCTCCTCTTCCGTGTGGAGCTTTTTCATTGCTCAACGAAATAGCTGCTCATCAATCGACAGTCTCTTCTGTCCCGAATACCTTCCTTCCCGGTCTCCAGAACCTACGTGTTTACTGGGAGCCAAGCATAGCGCTACGCAGTTGGGAGAACCCAAAGAGGCTCCTTCCAACTGGCGTATACTCCACCACCCTCCGGGTAAGGCATCAATCGCGTTCTCGGGAGAAATGAGAGGCAGCCGGGGCCTGTATCAGTCGGGGGCTGTTTTGGGAAGAGCCAGCGATGCCATCCACAGGCACAGTCGGGTGCGGAGGTCAATCGTGCCTCCGTTCTCGACGACGTAGGGGGCGATGACGCTGGAAACCTCCACCAGGCTTTCGAGATACACGCGCTCGCCGGTCTCGACGTGGGTCACGGACCCGCGCCACGAAGCGTCACGGCCCGAATCCTCGACCTTTTTCGGCCACACCTTGACGACAAAGGAGTGAGCGGTCGGAGGCGGTTCGTCCATCAGCTACGACCTCGTCCAGTGTGGAAGGCGAGGAGGAACCGGCGAGAACGTCCGTCGCCGTCGGGAGAACCGGATTTTTTGCTGCACTCTCGAACGTACGGAGCGGTCATTTCATCGCGCGTTCTCGCAGCGTATCTTCCCGCGTTCTTTTTTCTGCCGCGACTCTCGCCCAACCGCTCCCGTCAACCACACGCCCCCGGTCGAAATGGAGAGCCCCTATTCTTGTCAGGGGACTCAACCTCCAGAACAGGGGGCGGGCGACGCGGGTCCTCGATCCGGAATTGGACCCTGACCGGCGTCTCCGGTCAATCAAGACACGCACGCTCGGACCTGCGCTCTACAGAACAGAGGCGTGCGAGAAGGCGAAGAAACCTCCGAGTGGCACAGACCGCCACAGAGCAGACATGATTGGGGAAGCGAAACGCACCGTGTTGCTCTATTCACGGACGCCCGGAGTCTCCGAATTGCCCCTGTTCCCGCTCCTGAAGTGCCCCTTCAACAGCTTCGAGTTCTTGCCGGATTTGCTCCTGGACCGCGGCGAGTGTGCTCTGAAGCTGTCGGATGCGCTCGAGCCCATCCTGAAGTGACACCCCGTCGTCTTCACGTGACGCGGCGCTCGACGCGACGAGGGCGTTTGGGGCCTCGGCCCCCGTCCCCTCGGCGGCGTGGAACAGAGTGTCGCGCCGGTTGGGCGCCGAGTGAGGCATTGCGGGGTCGGGGAAGCGATCCTCCTGAATGCGATCGTGGAGGCGTTGGGTGGCGGTCGTCGGGGTCACGTCGAGTTCATCGTCGAGCACCTCGGCACAGCGCTCGTACTGGCGGAGCGCGCCGGATCGATCCCCGGCCCGGGCCCGCAGACGCATCAGATGCCGATGAATCCGCTCGCGTGCGGGATCGATGCGGAGGGCCCGAAGCCCGTACTGAATGCCACTGTCGTACGAGCCCCTGTGCTCGCAGCATCGCGTCAGGCGGTCGAGCATCCGGAGGAGCATGTCCTTCAGTCGTTCCCGCTCCCGTAAACACCAATCCTGATACCAGTTTTCAAGGAGGTC
>CAZRPQ010000204.1:0-5155 GCA_964601725.1 uncultured Salinivenus sp.
CGCAAAACGCTCAGCGCAAAACGCCCAACGCTAAAAGACCTTCACGAGGGTCATGTCGTCCAGATAGCGGCCCGGGTTGCGCTGAACGTCCCGCAGGAGGGTGTTCGCGCGCGCCGCCGCCGAGTCGAGCTTCATGTAGAGCCCCGAGTCGTTGAGGAGTCGCCCCGCCGTGCCCGTGCCCTCGTTCAGCTTAGTCGTGACTGTGTCGAGCGTGGCGGAGGTTTGCTCGAACGAGGCGAGGCCTCGATTCAGGCGGTCGAGCGACTGATTCAGGCGGCGCACGGCTACGTCCAGCGAATCGCCGTTTTCGCCGGTGAAGGCTTTGAGGTCGCTCGACACGGTCTGTAGATTTTGAATGAGAGCGCGGACGTTTTCTTTCTCCGCCTCGGTGAGGGCCTGGATGTTGTTCGTCGCCTTCTTCACGGAGGTCAGCGTCTGGCGCAATTCGCTCTCGGAGTTTTGAAACTGTTCGCTCAGGGCCGCCATCGTCGTGTTTGTATTGGCGAGCACGCTGTCCGCCTTTGAGGCAAGGGCGGGGGCCTGATCGGTCAGGCGTTCCAGCGCGGTGCCCTCGGGGGACGCCGAGAGCGTGGCCCCGGGCGAGAGCGGCGGATTGTCGTTCGGGCCCGGACGGATGCTGATGCGGACCCCTCCCAGCCCACTAAATCCAGACACCTTCGCGTAGGAGCCCTTCGGAATTTGGATGCTGCCTTCAATGCGAAGGCGCACCTTCGCCATCTGGGTCTCCTGATCGAGCCGGACGGACTCGACCGACCCGACGTTGACTCCCTTCATGCGCACCGGATTCCCCGCCGTAAGGCCGCTGGCGTCCTCGAACTGAGCCTGCATGGGGTATGTATCTCCGAAAAGCGGAATGTCCTGAAGGAAGCGAATGCCCAGGATGGCGGCGGCGGCCGCGAGAATAAGAGCGGCCCCAACTTTTATTTCATTGCTGTATTGCATGCGGAGCGGCGGGAAGTCGGCGAAAAAGGACAGCGGAGCGGCAGAGAGTTAGGCCGAAGGGCCGGAGAGGGCCGGGGTCGTTGAGCCCACCTGGTATTCGTTGGCTTTCACGAAGTCGTTGAGGTGCGGGTTCGCGCAGTCGTGAATGCCGGAGACCGGCCCCAGCCATTCGAGGTTGCACTCGTGGAGAAAGGCCACCCGATCGGCGATCGAGAGAACGGAATGCATGTCGTGGGTCACGACGACGCTCGTGACGTTGAGCTCCGTCGAGAGGTGGCTGATAAGGTCGTTGATCGTATTTGACGTTTCCGGATCGAGCCCGCTCGTCGGCTCGTCGTAGAGAATGTACTGCGGCTCCAAGGCGATGGCCCGGGCGAGGCCCACCCGCTTCCGCATTCCCCCGGACAGCTCCGAGGGATTTTTGGGCCCAACGTCAGAGAGGCGCACCAGGTCGAGGCATTCTTGCACCCGGGTTTGGACCTCTGCCCCGTCCATTGACGAGAAGTAGCGCAGCGGAAAGGCAATATTTTCGAACGTCGTCATCGAGTCGAAGAGGGCTCCCCCCTGGAACAGAACCCCAAACCGGCGCCGGATGCGGCGCAGTTTCTCGTAGGAAATGGCGGAAATATCTGTGCCGTCCACCAGCACCCGCCCTTCGTCCGGCGTCAAGAGGCCGACGAAATGCTTCATCAGCACCGTCTTCCCCGACCCCGAGCGCCCGATGATCGCGAAGGTTTCCCCGTCGCGAACGTCGAGCGAGACGTCGTCTAGTACGTCGAGCGTTCCGAAGCTTTTCGATAAGTTCCTGACTTCAATCATGGGGCAAAGGAGACATCCGCAGGAAGAACGCGGTCCTTGGGGTCGCTGGCGAGGGAGCTACAAAAAACGGCCAGGGGAGTGACGTACGTTCCCGGAATGGACAGCAAGGACGTGTCACCTCCCGGGCACGCGCGGCGGCGCGGCGGGCGTCGGCGGGCCAGTTACAGCAGGAGCAGAGCAATGAATTACAGCAGGAGCAGGGCAATGAAGAGGTCGGCGACGAGAATGAAGACGCAACTCGTGACGGCCGCCTGGGTCGTGCTGTCGCCCACCCCCACGGCGCCCCCCTCCGTGTAGTATCCCTTGTAGCAGGCAATCGAGGTGATGATAAACCCGAACGCGAGCGACTTGACGAGCCCCACGATCGGGTCGAGCAGCTGGAAGAACTGGCGGGCTCCCTTCAGAAACTCACCGGCGCTGAGAAAGCCCCCGAAGTGCCCCATCGCGATGCCGGTCCCGATCCCAACGATGCAGGACACGACGTAGAGCACCGGAAACATGATGATGCCCGCCAGCACGCGGGGGAGAATAAGAAACCCGACGGAGTCGAGTCCCATGACTTCCAGCGCGTCGATCTGCTCCGACACGCGCATCGTTCCGAGCTCGGCCGCGATCCGTGCCCCCACCCGTCCCGCGAGGATGAACCCCGCGATGACGGCCCCCAGCTCGAGCATGATGGAGGGCGCCACGATCGATCCGATAATCGACTTCGGAATGAAGGGCGTTTCCAGCTGATAGGCCGACTGGACGGTGAACACGGCGCCCGTGAAGGCGGCAGCGAGGGAGATGATCGGGATCGAGTCAATCCCGATCCGCACCATCTGGATAAACAGGTTGTTCCAGTAGGTGCCGATCTCGTCGATCGAGGCAAACGCCCGACCAATGAGTTTTGCGAACTGGCCGAGGGAACGAAGGGGATGGAGCAGAGCGTCGAGCAACGCGGGCGAGGCGTCTAGGAGCAGACCAGCGCACGAGCGAGAAACGCGGGCCTCAGAATCTTCGGTCGAGGCTCGCATATGCAAATCTGGACCGGCGCCGAGGTTCCTTTCTCGGCGTGGACCCAGGAAGAAAATGCGCATTCTCGTCCCTCACGCGTCCCCGGGACGGGAGGGGCGAGCCTTCGGATGGAGCGTTTCAGCGGTCTTCCCGTTAACAACGCCAAGGCCGCCAATCGGGCCTGAATGCCGTCGATCTTCTCGCCGACTTGTGTTGTTATGGCCAGCTCCCAACCGCGATACGTCTGCCAGGAATGCGGGCACGAGGCCCACAAATGGATGGGCAAGTGCACCGGCTGTGGGGCCTGGAATACGCTCGTTCAGGAAACGGAGAGCGCTGACGTGGAGGCCCAGGTCCCTGACCTCGATACGGACAATCAGAATGGGAACCCCACGACTCAAAACCCCCCGGAGCAGCTCGCGGAGGTTGAGCTCGCCAAGGAGGCCCGGCTCCAGACCGGTGTCGACGAGTTCGATCGCGTCATGGGTGGGGGCATCATGCAGGGGTCGTTCAGCCTCATCGCCGGGGATCCCGGCATCGGCAAGAGCACGCTCATGACGGAGCTGGGCGGCTACCTGCCGGCCCGCAAAATTCTGTACGTGACCGGGGAGGAGTCGAAGCGACAGGTGAAGCTCCGTGCCCGGCGACTCGGGGTGGACTCGGACGCCCTCTACCTGCTGGCGGAGACGAACGTGCAGGAGATTGCCAGCGCCGTCGGCGAGGTGGAGCCCGACCTGCTCGTTGCCGATTCGATTCAAACGATCTACCGGCCGGACCTGTCGAGCGCGCCGGGGTCGGTGAGCCAGGTACGGGAGAGTACCGCCTCGCTCCGCAAGCTCACCAAGGAGCTGGAGTTCTCCACCTTCCTCGTGGGGCACGTCACCAAGAAGGGCACGATCGCCGGGCCGCGGGTCCTGGAGCACATGGTGGACACGGTGTTGTATTTCGAGGGGGATCAGAACCACGCCTACCGCATCCTTCGCAGTGTCAAGAATCGGTTTGGAGCGGCCAACGAGATCGGCGTCTTCGAGATGCGAGAGGACGGGCTCCGAGAGGTCCCCAACCCGAGCGAGATTTTTCTGTCCGAGCGGGGCTACGGCGTCAGCGGCTCCACGGTGGTCTGCTCGCTGGAGGGCACGCGGCCCATTCTGGTGGAGATCCAGGCCCTCGTGACGCCGACCTCCTACAGCACGCCGCAGCGCACCGTCACCGGCTTCGCGTCGCAGCGGCTCCAGATGATTCTGGCGGTCCTGGAGAAGCGGGCGGGCCTGGCCTTCAGCGACCACGACGTGTTCATCAACGTGGCCGGCGGGGTGCGGCTCGAGGAGCCCGCCGTCGACATGGGCGTCGCCGTGGCGGCCGCCTCGTCGTTCCGCGACATTCCTGCCGACACCGGCTCGGTGCTCATCGGCGAGGTGGGGCTTGGGGGGGAGATCCGCACCGTGAGCCAGATCGAGCCGCGCCTCAAGGAGGCCGCCAAGCTGGGCTTCGACCGGGCCGTCGTGCCCGAGACCAATCTCTCCCGCATTGCCGGTGAGCACGACATCGATGTCTCCGGTGCCGAGCAGCTGCGCGACGTGGTGGATCTCGTCCTGTAATACCGACTGTGGGCTTTCGATGTACATTTGCGCTCCCCCCCGTCCACGTAGAGGCGACCGGCCCGGTCGTCTCTACAGCCAGGGTTGCGTTCGATTCCACCGGATTTGCTGATCTCGAGGGCCATCGGGACCCTGCACAATGATCCTGAGCAGATGGGAGAAGACGTTGCGCACGTCCTAGGGGAGGGCGTTGGGACGCTGCCCGTCGAGCTCGACCGCCGAGCTCGCATCCACCTGACAAATCTTCTCGAATGCGGCGTTGGCCTCGGCAAGCAGGGCGTCCTTTTCCTCGGTGGGCGCTGCCTGGGCGAGTGCGTCGTAGCAGCGGCATCGGCTCGTCCACACCTCCAGCGCCAGAGCGGGGTTCCAGGCATCGAGGGCGTGCCGCTCGACGTCGGCGTCCAGCTCATCGAGCAGTGGGCGTGCGACCGCAGGTTGACCGCCTTTTAGGCACAGGGTGGCCATGTAGAGCCGTCGGTGAAAGGCTTCCTTTTCGGATCGGTCCTCCGCTGCTCCCTCTTTCATCAGCGAGAGAGCCTCATCAAGATCCCCGCCGCTGAGGCGCTGTCGGGCCTCCTCGTACTGCTTCTTCACAGGCATCTGGCCGTCGCTTCCGGTCGCCCCGGTCTCCTGGTCGTCCCCCTCCAGCATGGGCTGGACCTGCGTCTCGATCCAGTCTATCGTGAGCGGACTGGCGAACGGCGTTCCGTCGCTGAAGGCGAGTGAGGGAAGGCTGGGCAGGCGGCGGACGAGACGGGCCACGTCAAACACCACGGCGT
>CAZRPQ010000205.1:0-5150 GCA_964601725.1 uncultured Salinivenus sp.
TCATGGACTGGAACGGGCTGTCGCGGTCGATGGGGGCGGGCTCGCGGTACGCCGAGCGATCGTAGACGTCAAATTGGAAAGGCATGGGACTGGGGGGCCGAGTGCGACGATGTTGAACAGAAGCGCTCCCCTGACGCCCGAGAATCGGCAGGACGACAGAGGGGAAAGATCCGGATTCTCCACCAAAAAGTCGAGCGACGAGGCGACCCTTCCGAAAAAGAACGAACGATTTGCCCCGATCCCGGTTGCCCTGCTGCCCGATTTGAATCTGTCGTCGCCTGCGTCCTATGCCCGATCCGCTGTCCAATCGCCGTCGCAAAGCCATCGCCGCCCTCCCCCGTCGCCGGGCCCGCCAGCGTCGCGACCAAACGCTCATCGAGGGGCGTCGCGCTCTCCAGGCGGCCCTCGACGCAGACGCTCCCCTCGTCGAGGCGGTCGTCACCCCCGATGCCCTCGACGACCCGGACGTGCAGGCCCTCCTCAGCCGGATGTCGGTGCCCGTGTTCGAGACCGACGCCGACACGATGGCCCACCTCACGGACGTGGCGACGCCGCAGGGCCTCGTGGCCGTGGTGGAGCGCCGCCTCCACGATCCCGACACGGTGCCGGGGCGCCTCGGGGACGTCGGCACGGCCCTCCTGCTCGACGGCGTGCAAGACCCGGGCAACGTGGGCACCCTCCTGCGGACGGCGGCGTGGTTTGGGGCGCAGGCCGTGGTGGCCGGCCCCGGCACGGCTGGACTGTACGGCCCCAAGGTGATGCGTGCGGCCGCCGGCGGCCATTGGGCCCTCGATCTCGCCCGCACGGACGCCCCCGCCGCTCTCCTCGACCGCCTGCGCCGCCACGGCGCGGCCCTCTACGGGGCCGACCTCCAGGGTGTCCAGGCTGACGCGTGGCGCCCCACCCGCCCCTCCGCCCTCGCGCTGGGCAGCGAGGCGCATGGCCTCAGCGCCGCCGTCCTCGACCGGCTCGATACGACCGTCGCGCTCGGCGGCGCCCCGAACCGCCCCGCCGCCGAATCGCTTAATGTGGCCGTCGCTGGAGGCATCCTACTGTACGAGTGGCTCGGCTCCTGAGCGTCACGGCCGTTAAACACCCATGATGTTAAGAAACGAAAAACGACGTTAGATTGAGGGGGGCTCAGATGTCTACCAAGTGCATTTCTCATTGGGTTGCACTTCGCCCAAAGCCCGGTCTCTTGGTGGGGGTCCGGGCTTTTTTGTGTACCGACCCGGAATTTTGGGGGAGAAGGCACCGCGGCCTTCCCGAACGATTCGTCTTCCGACCAGGGTCCGGCGCGGACATTGGGAAACGGCGACGGTCCACACGCATTGGGACCCGACGGTCCTTCGTATCACATCCGCGCACTCCACTCTCCCGCTTCATACTATGCCCACCTATACGATTGTCGGCTTCGAAAAAGAGGGCTTCGATTCCTTTTCGAGTGTCGTGACGGCCGACAGCCCGTCTGGGGCTGCCCAGAAGGCCATTCAGGACACGTTCATCAAAACTGAAGGACGACGTCCGCCCGACACCGAAGCCCTCGCCCAGCTCGAAAATGAAACCGGCCTCTTCGTCGTCGGCATTATCGAGGGCGAGCATGACAACCTGAACGAGATCGTCGACCACTACGAGCAGTGGTGACGGCTCGAGGCCCGACTGCTGCATCGGAATGGACGGTGCCCGTCTCGCCCGACCTCGCGGCCTCAAGGGAGGGGCCAATGATGTGTGGGAAGTGATGCGTGAAAAGTGATGCGTGAGGTACAAGTCGACGCTCACGCGTCACGAATGACGTTTCACCGGAGGGATGGGAGCAGCGGAAAGACTCCCCCCCCGTGAGACGACACTCACAGCCCGCTATCGGGACGAGAGAAGATCATCCAGGGCGGCGCTGATCTGTTCGAGGCACCACCGGTAGTCGGCGAGCGACCCGCCGTAGGGGTCGGAAATTGCCCAGGTGACCAGCGCATCGGGGTCGACGCCGTGCTCGGCCTGAAGTCGGCGTGCGACCGCCGGGGTCATCGCTACGATCCGGTCGACGGTCGATTGGTCCACGTCGGACACGTCGCAGGGCTCGTGGTCCCCCAGCGAAAGCCCTCGGGCATCCCGGAGGGCCCGTACCGCATTCGGTGCCGCCCCATCGCCGACCTCCGCAGCCACGCCTGCACTTCTCGCCGAAACGCCCCGCGCCTCCGCGAGAGCTTCAGCCATCGGGCTGCGGCACGTGTTGCCGGTGCAGACGAAGAGCAATCGCGTGCTCATCGAGACGAATGGTCGCGTATCACACTCCGACTATGCAGCCATGGTCCGGCGATTCGCTGCCTTCGCCCCTCGGAGCCATTCCCGATCCCTGAGACCGATGCTGGGGTGCGCAGCCCCATTTCTTCCAGTGCCTGTAGCAGCCGCCCACAGTGGAACCGCCCTCCCGGGCTCGACGGCTGCCAGTCCCGAATGCCTTCAGGGATCGCGTGTCCACCCAACGACCACGGGTCCCCCTGCACTGCCGTATCCCCGCTGCGCAGAAATGCTCCAAATCTTCAACAGCCAAGTGCTCCGGTCGAGGGAAAAAGCGCTGATTTCGTGTCCCCATCTTTGCAAGCACACCACATAGAGCCCGTTCCCTCCACCGGGGCGGGTCTCGAAGAACTCGGTCGTTTCGGGTGGGAAAGCCCGGACGCTTCCTGCATTCCCATCATCTGGAAGATTGCCCCGTCCTGTCTCATGCCCCTCCTCTATGAAGGAATCGCTGAGCTTCAGCCCTATCTTCTCATCCTTGGCCTGCTTTTCGTCACGATGGCCGTGGACTACGCCCTCGACTACGGTCGTCGCACCGGAGTTCGCTATTTCGATCGGTGACCCCTACTCCGATCAGAAAGAGACGATGGGCACTTGGGCCGCCATCAGCTGGGCAATCCGCGACGACAGGACCTGGAGAGGGAACGGCGGGCGCGATGGGAGAGGCTCCGGTGCCTCCTCTCTGAACAGTGCAGGGCCATCCCTGCCGCCGCAATGGGTACAGCCGCAAGGCACGTGCCCTCCGGCAATCGCATCTTGCCCCCGAAACGGGCGCTTAGCCCCGCAGAGAGCAGACCGGTGGAGGCGCAGACGCCCATACAGTCCGCGCATGATCGGGCGATCACGAGCAGGCAAGCCAACAGCGACGGACAGGGGATCACGCGAGTCGTTGCATTCGATGAGCGATTGACCTTATTGATGTGTATGTGCGAGGTGGCTTTGCGCCTCCTCTCGCTCGACTCGCGACTCGTTCGAATCTATCCCCTTCTCCCATGTCTGCGTCCGATTCCTTTTCGATCCTATCCATCGATGGCGGCGGCATTCGTGGCCTTATTCCTGCCCTCGTGCTCGCAGAAATTGAGGAGCGCACAGATCGCCCCATCGCTGAGCTTTTTGATCTCGTGGCCGGCACCTCGACCGGCGGCATTCTGTCCCTCGGCCTCACGGCGCCCGATGACGACGACACGCCCCGCCACTCGGCCTCCGATCTGGTCGAGTTCTACGACGAGGAGGGCGGGGATATCTTCCAGAAATACGGCTGGAAGATGTACGAGAAAGCCAGATCCCTCATAGACGAAAAGTACGACGCCGACAACATCGAACGGATTCTGAAGGACCGGTTTGGAAGTGCCTCTCTCTCAGACGCATTGACGCCCGTGCTCGTCCCGGCCTACGAGATTGAGCAGCGCCGCCCGTACTTCTTTAAGAGTCACCGGGCCAAGGAATCGAGTGAGCGCGATATTCTCATGTGGAAGGCGGCCCGCGCGACCTCGGCCGCCCCGACCTACTTCGAGCCGTTCAAGATCAACATCGAAGGGCCGGTCGAATACCTCGCCTTGATCGACGGGGGCGTCTACGCCAACAATCCGGCGGCCTGCGCGCTCGTGGAAGGCGCCGCTGACTTCTCTGCCGATCCGTCGGAGGTCTTCATGGTGTCGGTGGGAACGGGCGTGAACACGAATTCTCTCCGCTACGAAGACGTCCGCGACTGGGGAATTTTCGATTGGGCTCAGCCGCTCCTCGATGTCGTGTTTGACGGGGTCAGCGACTCCGTAGATTATCAGCTCAACGCCCTTCTCAACGCCGGAAGCGGCCCCCAGCGCTACTATCGCCTCCAGCCAAAGCTCGACGATGCCACCGACGCGATGGACAATGCGAGCCCGAGCAATCTTCGCAGCCTCAAGCTCCTCGCCCGCGACCTCATTGCGGACGAGAGCGACGAGATCGACGCCATTTGCGAGGCCCTCACTTGACGAGGCCCTCACTTTGACACGGCGGGCCCCGCCTCCTCTATTCCCCTACCGTTTCCGCGCCGCCTCGGCCACCTCCTCGCGCACCACGGTCTTGCCGATGGGCGAGAGGGTAAGGCCCGCGATCTTGACGTGCTGGATGCCGAACGGAATGCCGATGATGGTGACGAACAGAAGCAGCGCCGTGGCGAGGTGTCCCAGCGCGAGCCACCATCCGCAGAGCACGAACCAGAGCACGTTGCCCAGCGTGCCGAGCGGGCTCGTCCCGAGGTCCTCCTCCCCCGTCAGCACGTCGCGCCCCACGGCTTCGTGCCCGAAGGGCAGGAAGGTGAACGTCCCGATTTCGAAGCACGAGCGCCCGAACGGAATGCCGACGATGGAGATGTACATGAGCAGGCCGGCCAGCCACCACGCCAGCGCCATCTCGAGGCCGCCGAACAGAATCCAGAGGAGATTGCCGAGGGTGCGCATGGTTTGAGAACGGGAGTGGAGCGCGTGGGAGAGAGACGCATCGACTGCCCGGAACGTTGCCCCCCACCGTACGACGCTATTCGAGATCGTGCGTCCCGATCCGATTGACGGCCGCGGGGTCGAGACCCTGTTCGTGAATGTGGGTCCGGAAAGTGGAGAGGGCCGGGGCAGACTTCATACGAACGAGATGGGCCGAACAGTTACAGTCCGACGCCCCGAAGCCATCGAGCGGGACGGTGGCATCGGGCAGCGACCGAAGCACCCGGGCCCACGTGCACTCGCGGCGGTTGGGGGCGTGCGTGTACCAGACCGCTTCCATCGACGTGACGACGCGCAGGTAGTCGACGTGCCAGTGGAGGGCGCCGTCGCCCCGGACGTGTCGCCCCACCCGGGCCCGCAGCCCGCCCGGCCCAA
>CAZRPQ010000206.1:0-5139 GCA_964601725.1 uncultured Salinivenus sp.
TAGACGATGGTGATGGACGCGAGGCCCCCGCCAAAAGCCGCCACCGGCATCGTCAACGTCTTCGTGAGGAGGGGGGGCAGAAAGCCGAGATAGAACAGCGACGCCCCAGCCGACGCCCCGCTGGAGATGCCCAGGATGTAGGGCTCCGCGAGGGGATTGCGCACGAGCGTCTGCATCGCGACCCCGATGATGGACAGACCACCGCCCACGACGCAGGCCAGCACGGCCCGCGGCAGGCGCAGCCGCCACACGATGCGGTCGAGCGTGGGATTGGGCGCCGGGACGACCCCGAGCAGGTGGTGGGCGAGCACCCGGTAGGCGTCGCCCCAGGCCGTCACCGTGCTCCCCACCGCTACGGCCGCCCCCACGGTGACGACCAGAGCGGCCGTCAGGCCCAGACCGACGAGCCACGGTCGCCTCATGAATCAGGTTGGTCGGACGACGAAGAGGAGGGAGACGAGACCGGAGGGGACGAGGACCCCATCGGGGCCGAGGAGAACCGTTCCGGGTGGAGCCGACGGGCCAGCCGGCGGGCTCCCCGCAGCACGCGCGGCGACGGTCGCGCAATGAGGGAGGACGGAAGGCTGTAGACGCGGTTATTCTGAATCGCGGGCACAATGTCCCACGTCGGATGCAGGTCGAGCAGGCGGGACGGATCGTAGTCGGAGCCCCAGAGCCCCACGATCACGTCCGGCTTCTGGGTGAGCACGTACTCGTCGCTAAGGGTGGGCGCCTGAGTCTCGATGTCGGCCGTGATGCTCCGCCCGCCCGCCAGCTCCACGAGCCTGTGCACGTAGCTCCCCTGGCCGAAGCTGTACAGCGTGTCGTCGCCCACGAGCACCAGCACGCGGGGCCGCTGCTCTCCGGAAAGCGAGTCCGTCCGCGCCCGCAGCCTCTCGAGGTCCTGCTCCAGGGCCGCCGCGCTGTCCCGGGCCGCCGCCCCGGTCCCCAGGAGCTGCCCCGTGGTGCGGATGCTTTCGAGAATATCGCCGAGCGACTCGAACGAGAAGAAATAGAGGGGCACGTCGAGCGCCTCGAAGGTCCCGGCGTCCTTCGGGGCGTTAATCTGGTCGGTGGCCAGCACGAGGTCCGGCTCCTGGGCCGTTATGGCCTCAAAGTCGACCGGCAGGGCGCTCACGTGCGGCAGCGTGTCGACCGGGGGCGGGTAGTCGCCCGACGACGTGATGGCGACCATTGACGCTCCCGCCCCGGCGGCGTACACGATCTCCGTAAGATTGGGCGCCAGCGAGACGACCCGGGTCACGGGAGGATCGAGCGAAACGGTTCGGCCGAGGTCGTCCGTGACGGTTCGGGTTGTATCGTCCGGCGAGGAGCCCCCGCACCCAGCACCCAACAGGAGAGCGAGCAGCAGGAGGCCGGGGCGGAGGCGGGCCATCGACGGGGCGCGTGAGATACCGATGTGGGAAATCGACGACGGAATGCGCAGAACAACGACCGGCACCTTCATACTGCGGGGAGCAGAAGGTGTTGGCCCCTCCCGGAAGATGAGAAAGGGACTAGACCGCTTCGGCGGCGGATTTTTTCGGCACAAAGGAAGAATTATTGTATAGGCATTGGACAAGAAGGGGTGATATCTTTACGTTACTGGTCCTTCTTACACAGAGCAACTGTGCCCCTTGAGAACCTGTTTTGCGAGCAGATGCACCCGAGACACGGTGGGCGACGCTGAAAACTGGTGCCCAAATGAACCTTGTACACCGAAGGCTTTCGGTACAGGTGAATGCAGAAGCCAGTTTGCGCTGGGAACGCAGTGACCGAGTGCTTTCAGAGTGCGCTGGGAACGCAGTGACCGAGTATCCCGACAGCTGTCGCGGATGCACGAGATCCACGAAGTCGCAGGCCGCAGACGTCTCGCCAAACAGGTTCTGAGACAGTCGGACGAAAATCGATACGTGCGGGGCAGGAGTCGATCAGTCGGTTCAGAGATCCCAGGATTCTCATGAACAAACGAATTTTCGTTGTCGACGACGAGCCGAAGATTGGCAACCTCTTCAGCAATGTGCTGGAGAAGGATGGCTATGATGTCAATGCCTTCGTCAATCCACGCTCGTTGGTGGAGGCGCTCGACGAGGAGAGCGAGGAGCCCGACGTGGTGGTGACGGACATGATTATGCCCGAGATGGATGGGGTGGAGCTCATGGAAACGCTGCAGGAGCGCGGGCTGGAGGCGCCTATCATCATCATGACGGCCCATTCGTCGATCCAGACGGCGGTGGAGGCCATGCGGCAGGGGGCCTTCCATTACCTCGAGAAACCCGTAAATTTGGAGGAGCTGCGAGCCCTGCTGGAAAAAGCCATCGAGCTGTACGGGGCGCAGCAGGAGCTTAAGCAGATCAAGACGGAGAAGCAGGAAGAATTTTCACTCGAGGGCATTTTGGGCGAGAGCGATCTGATCGTGGAAGTTCGGGAAACCCTCGAGACGCTCTGCGATGCCTCGAACACAACGGTTTTGTTCACTGGTGAAACCGGGACGGGCAAAAACCTGGCGGCGAAGACGCTGCACTACAACTCGCCCCGGGCCGAAGAGGCCTTCACCGACATCGACTGCGCCTCCCTGCCGGACAACCTCCTCGAAGCGGAGCTCTTCGGCTACGAGGAGGGGGCCTTCACCGACGCCCGGGACTCGAAGGAGGGCCTGATCGAGGTGGCCGACGGGGGCACCCTGTTTCTCGACGAGATCGACTCGATGAGTCTGGCCCTGCAGGCCAAGCTGCTCTCGTTTCTGGAGAGTCGAGAGTTCCGGCGCCTCGGCGGGGTGGAGGACAAGACGGCCGACGTGCGGATTCTCTGTGCCACCAACGCGAACCTCGAAGAGAGCGTGCAGGAGGGCAGCTTCCGGAAAGACCTGTTCTTCCGCATCAACGTGGTCAACGTGCAGCTCCCGCCGCTCCGCCGCATGGGGGACGATGTCATTCTGATTGGGAAGCACATCGTCTCCGAGTTCAACCGCGAGTTTGGGAGCGAGGTGCGGGGCTTTACCGACGCGGCCGAGGAAAAGCTGCTCGATCATTCCTGGCCCGGCAACGTCCGAGAGCTCCGCAACGTCCTGGAGCGGGCGATGATTTTCGTGGACGGCGACCGGATTGGCGCGGACGATCTTACCCTGGCGCCGCCCGGTCGACTCGACGAAGAGGGGAGGATGGGCGATGGATTCCGATTTTCGCTGGGCCGCACGCTCGAAGATCTGGAAAAGGCCTACATCCGTAGCACTCTCGAGGAACGGACCGACGACAGCTACGCCGACATTGCAGAAGACCTCGGGATCTCCAAAAAAACGCTCTGGGACAAGCGCAAGCGGTACAACCTCGACGAACTCGTGGAGCGGTAGTGCACAATCCACTTCGTGGGCGTACCGAGGCGTACGGACATCCCTGAAGATTTCCCCGACTGAGGTAGACGATCGGGAGTGGAAGAATGGGGGAAAGGGAGAAGGGGGGCTGGGTCTTCCACGGCTCGGAGGGGGGAATCGGGCGAGACGGAGACTCTGGGAATCAAATTCCCTCGAACTCGATAGTACCGTGGCCCGCTGGGGTCGAAAAAGACTCCGGGGTCGCCCTCTCAAACTCGAATCCAGTGTCGGGCGTGTCCCGATCCCCGAGCCCATGCAGATGACCAGCTCTCAAACGCCCTCGGAATATCGTCCTCCGCAGGTGCCAAGCGTCGACGAGGTGGCCGCCAAGGAGCGGGCCTCGCGCCTCGCCACCCGCAGCATCAAGAAGGACGCGAAGGTAGAGGGCCTGAAGATGCTCATCGGCATGCTGGACCTCACCACCCTGGAGGGCGCCGACACGCCGGGGAAGGTCCGGTCCCTCTGCCAGAAGGCCCGGCAGCCCGACCCCGACGAAGAGTATCCCTCTGTAGGGGCGGTGTGTGTCTATCCGCCCATGGTGTCGGTGGCGCGGGAGCAGGTGGGGGGCACCGACATCAACGTGGCGTCGGTGGCCAGCTACTTTCCCAGCGGGCAGGCCGCGCTCGACGAGCGGGTGGCGGAGGTGGAACGGGTCCGCGACGCCGGGGCCGACGAGATCGACGTGGTGATCAACCGAAATGCCTTCCTCTCCGGGGAGTATGGACGGGTCCACCGCGAGCTCAGCGCGCTGGCCGAGGCGTCCGGCGACAAGCACGTGAAGGTCATCCTGGAGACGGGCGAACTCGAAACGTTCGACGCGGTCCGCCTCGCGAGCCGCATCGCGATGGACGCCGGGGCCGACTTCATCAAGACCTCCACGGGCAAGGTGAAGCCCGCCGCGACGATGCCGGTCACGCTGGTGATGCTGGAGGCGATCCGCGACTACCACCTGGAGACGGGCCGAAAGGTGGGCATGAAGCCGGCGGGGGGCATCCGGAAGGCCAAGCCCGCCCTTCGGTATCTGGTGATGGTCAAAGAGACCCTCGGCGACGCCTGGCTGACGCCCGATCTCTTCCGCATCGGCGCGTCCTCGCTGCTGAACGACCTCCTGCTCCAGATCGAGAAGGAGCGGCACGGGCGCTATTATTCGAAGCGCTATCTTTCTCTGGGGTGAACGTTTTCGGTTTGTAATGTGTGCGCGGCCCCCAACGACTTGCCCTCGACGAAGGGGGAAGCTGTGGTCGGGCACTGAGAACGTTGAACGTCAGAAGGTTCGTGCTCAGATTTTCGACCGTGCGGCATCAGTCGGAACCGGATTTACGAGGTAGGAGCTGCGAAACCTTCAACTTCCCAACTTTCAACTTTCCGACGCATCATGGCTGAATTAGAGACCGCCCCCGACACCGCCCGCGAGCTGCTCTTCGGCGACGAGTGGGAGTACGCCCCCGCCCCGCAGTCCGCCGACCACGTGCGGCTGGCGGACCGGTACGGCCCGTTCATTGACGGCACGTTCCGCGAGGTCGACGAGTACTTCCCGTCGATCAACCCGGCCACAGAGGAAACGATCGCCGACGTGGGGCTCGCCACCGAGGACACGGTGGACGACGCGGTGAGCGCGGCCCGGAGCGCCTACGAGTCGCACTGGCGCGACCTGCCCGGGAAGGAGCGGGCGAAGTACATCTACCGCATCGGGCGCATGATCAAGGAGAAGTCGCGCGAGTTTGCGGTGCTGGAGTCGATGGACGGGGGCAAGCCGATCCGCGAGTCGC
>CAZRPQ010000207.1:0-5097 GCA_964601725.1 uncultured Salinivenus sp.
CTCCCGTTCCCCCATTCCCTTGCTCCTCCACGCGCCTCTGCTTCGAGGAACAAGCCCGTTTCATCGTAGCTACAAACGGCCCTGATCCCTCGTCCAGTCCCCGGCGCGCCATGGCCGCTCCCGATCCCTCCCCCGACGCGGGCGTCTCTTCCCCCGTTCGATACGACACGGAGGCCTTCGACCAAGCCCTCCAACACCTTCTCGGCGCCGAGGACGAGCCTGCCCAAACCCGCCTCCTCTTCCACGGCGGCACGCGCGAGGACCGGCAGCAGGCCCTGGCCACCCTCACCCGCTACACCACCGCCAACGTCCACCAGTTTCGGGTGCCGTCGCTCCTGAACGAGCGGCGCATGCAGACGCAGAACGCCCTTCGGAAGGCCTTCGACCATGCGGCCGAGGAGTCGGCGCTGCTCTACTTCGATGCCGTGGATGCCCTCTTCACGCACGCCCACGTCGACACGCCCGACGAGGAGGAACGAGCCCTCCCCACGACCGCCGAGTATTTCTTCGACCGCGTGCTGGCGTACGACGGCGTGGTGGTGCTCGCCCTCCAGAAATCGAGCCACGTCGACTGGGCCGAAGAGAACGTTCACCTCCTCGTTCGCTTCGAGTGAGTTCGCTTCGAGTGACAGGCCCCCTTTTCCCGTAGAGGCCTTGAGAGATAACGCCGAACGCCGCAGGGGTCGAACAGACCGGCCCGTTGAGCGTGTCAGGACCCGACCTGAGACCTGGACAACCAGGTTCATTTCCCACAGGCTCTCCTTCTGCCGATGCATGAGGACGTTTGTGCGGACGTTCCGAATCCCATTGGGAAAGAATCGTTGCCTACCGCGCTCGGGACTGCTCGAATGCGTAGGGATCGAGTATGGGAGTACATGTCCCGACCGCTGTCGGGGTGAGCGTGTGGGCGTTCCCCCACACGCCCCAACGCCCAGACGCCCACACGTATCGACCTCCTCTTTAAGGACTTCTGCACAGCTCAATAATCCGTTGCCTGACCCGTCGCCGCCTTCCACCCTCCCTGCACGAAGAGCGGCGTTGAGATATGAGTGACGACCAGGCCCGAGTCCTCCTCATCGAAGACAATAAAGTCCAGGCCCGTGCCACCCAGCATTGTCTCGGGAAGGAGCACGACGTCGTCCTCGAGACCTCCGTCGAAGATGCCCACGCCCGATTCGACGCCGCGGAGTTTGATCTCGTGATCGTCGACTGGGGGCTTCCGGGGGAGAACGGCCTCAGTTTCGTGCGCGATCTGCGGGAGAATCCCGACGCTCGGGCCCTGCCCATCATGATGCAGACCGGCGAGGATCGCTCCGAGCACGTCCGGGAGGCGGTGGAGGCCGGCGTTGACGATTACGTCGTCAAACCGGTCTACTGCGAGACCCTCCGCGAAAAGGTGGCGGCTCTGCTCGACTCGTCTCCGGCGGGCCCGCAGGCCTCGTAGTGCAGGGGTCGGCGTGGATGCGCGGACCCGCAAAGGGTCATTCAGTGGAGAGACTCTTCTCTGCGATGTCCACCCCCTCGATCTCGAACCGGGCACCGCCCGCTGGCCCCTCCGTCGCAGAGAGGGCCCAGCCATGTGCGTCCGCGACCGTCTCTACAATGCTGAGCCCCAGTCCCGTCCCGTCGCTGGTGGAGGAGCACCCCTCTTCGAACACCGCCTTGCGCTTCTCCGCCGGAATGCCGGGCCCGTCGTCTTCGACGAAAAACCCGGTCGGGAGATCGCCGACCCGGACCACGACGTCCTTTCCGCCGTGCTCCACCGCGTTGCGGAAGAGATTCTCGAAAAGCCGCTTCAGGCGCTTCTCGTCCGCACGCACGGTTGCGTCCGTTTCGGTCCGAAGGGTGGCGCGGGCCGTGCCCACCTGGCTCCAACTCGCCTCGACCACCGACGGGAGATCGACGGGGGACAACGCGTAGGAATCAATGTCTCCGCTGCGCGTGAGGGTGAGCACGTCCTGTATGATTCGGCGCATCCGATCCAGGGCGTGGCCGATGTCGGTTAGATGCCGCGGATCGTCTGCCTCCCGGGCCAGGTCGAGATTCATCATCGCCGTGTTCAGCGGGTTGCGAAGGTCGTGGGAGAGGACGCCTGCGAAGCTGTCGAGCCGCTCGTTTTTGCGTTGGAGGCGCTCTTTGTTGCGACGCTGCTCGAGCTCGTAGCTGGCCCATCGGGTCAGAAGCTCCACGAACGTCTTCTCCCGTTCGCTGAAAGGGACCTCCCGGGGCTCGTCGGCGGCAAAGCAGAACGTCCCGTAGTTCTTCTCTTCCAGGCGAACCTGAGCGCCGATATAACTGCCAAGCTCGAATCGGTCGTAGGCCGGGTCCTCCGCCCACCCCTCGGACGGAGCGTCCTGGACGGCAAGCAGGCTCTCCTGCTCGATCGTCTTCCGGCAGTAGGCCTCCGAGAGGGGACAGGTGGCGCCCTGTCGCAGAAGGGAGTGCGACCCTGACGCGTACACAATCTCCTGTTCCCCCTCCGATATACGGGTCAAAAAGCCATATGGGAGCCCAAGATACTCCCGGCCAAGCTCAAGTAGCCGGCGGACCTTCGACTCGAAAGAAGCGTCCCGATCGGCCGTAATGCGGTACATGCGGCGCAGAACCGTTTTTTCTTCCCGAAGGGTCCGCTCGGCCTCCTTCTGCTCTGTGATGTCGGTGTAGATGGTGTATGCCTCCGGCCCCCCGTTCTCCCGCGTCCGGCTGGCGACTTGGAGCTGGAAGTCTCGCCGCCCATCTGCGGCCTGACGCTGCACCTCTGCTCGCTGGATCTTCTTCTCCGGGATCCAAGCGTCGTGCTCGTGAGAGTCGTTCCCATTGGAGCCTGATGCAAGCAATTCATCGAGGTCGCGTCCTTTTGCGGTGGACGCGTCCACCCCGAAGACCGTCTCGAACGCCTGGTTGACATCAGCAACGAGGGCCCCTTCCCCCTCGGCGGTGCAGCGAGCCACGGGGGTTGGAAGGCTCTCGAACAACGTCTCGAACCGGTCGCTCTCCGCCCGGAGGGCCTGCTCGGCCTCCTTCTGCTCCGTGATGTCGGCGATGGCTCCGTCGTAGCACTTGACCTCGCCGTCCGGGCCGCGCACGACTGTACCACTGAGGAGCCCGGTGAACGTCGTGCCATCCTTTCGCCGAAAGTCGACCTCGTGGGCGTCGAAGGAGCGCTGCGTCCGCAGGTCCTGCAGGCGCCGCTCCCGTTCCTCGGCATCACCGTAGAGGACCGCCGGGTCGAGCTGAAGAACGTCTTCGACGCGTTCGTACCCAAACATCTCGGCGAAGGCTCGATTGGCGTAGACGATGCCGTCGCCGGGCACGGACCGATAGATGCCATCGGAGACGTTTTCGGTGATCGAGCGGAGGCGTTCCTCGCGGTCCTGAAGCTTGTTGCGGTTCGACAGGGACGCCTGGATGATGGGGGCCTCTACAGCCGCCACCGTCGCCATCCTCGCGAGCACGACCAGTGCGTTGTCTGTAGGAACGGATCCAATTGTCGCCGCGGCGAATGCTCCCAGAAGCCCGAGCCCCGCAAATCGAAGCACCGGTCCCATCGACCGGGCCCCGGCCCACACGACCATGATGAGGAGCGCGTACACGAGCAGGAGGCTCGTCTCGTAGCCGCCGGCGAAGCGGTTCAGTGCGGCCAGGACTGCCAATCCCCCCATCACGAGGTAGAGGATCCCACGCACCCACAGTACGTAGTTTCGGCGAACCCACCCCGACCCGTATGATGCCCCGAAGAGTCCGGCCAGGAGGCCCGCCGCGCCCAGACGGACCCACATCGGATCCGTGGTTCCGGGAACGGAGGGCGCGGAGAGCCCGAAAAGCGGAAGCAGAAGGATCCCAAGGAGGGTTAGCAGGCGGTACAGCTGGATCTGCTCCCGCGCCTCCGCGGAGAGGGCCTCGTCCTCGGGACAAAAGAGCGTGGATAGGTCTGGGGCTGAGTGCATCATGGAACGGCTGGCTCTGCGGCTCGAAGCAGCAGTGCTCCAGGATTGGGCGGCCGAGGGCTGTATCCTCCGGCGGCGGAACGAGGGGAAATCGCGGGGCCGTCCGCAGCAAGAAGCTGAGCCCTCAGGCGCGGAAAATAACGGTGCCCCTCTTTTTTATTGTTTAGGACTTACGCAGTTGAAATCGTTAGCTGTCGGGCAGTTTGCATCTTCAGCCGGTGAAGCTCCGATTTGCCCGCCAACGTGGGAGTCAAAGTCATTCTGAGGGAGCCCGCGACCGAAGAATCTCTTCGAAAATGGCAAAAACAAGAAAAAAGCCTCCTGCCTTGCGAGTTCGATTCCGCTTTATGCGGGGAGATTCTTCGACTCCGCTTCGCTCCGCTCAGAATGACTTGTATTCTTTGGGAGCTTCACCGGCGAGCAACGGGTTTCCGATTCAAAGCTGTCTGGTGTCAAGTGCGTAAGTCCTAATTGTTATCGGCAGGATGCGCGTGATCTAAAAGACGCCCCTCCCAAGTTGATGGCTGTCTGGCGGAGGTCCTTCGTTGGGGACCGGTGCGAACGTCGTGACTGCTGCCCTCCGACGCCGCCGCAACTCCCGAGCACTTCAGCCGTAGGTCGGAACGGCGTGTTGGGCTTCGTCATCTCCATCGGACTCTTTCTCAAACGATCCCTGCGGTTATGCGGAGCAAAGGTGCCATCACTCTCGTCGTCCTCGTGCTCATCCTCGGGTTCGTCGGGTGCGGAGCCACGAGTTCGTATAATAGCCTCGTCCAGAGCGACGAGCAGGTGAAGCAGTCCTGGAGCAACCTCCAAGCGGCCTATCAGCGGCGGGCCGACCTCATTCCGAACCTCGTGGAGACGGTACAGGGTGCCGCCGACTTCGAACAGGAAACCCTCAAGTCTGTCACCGAGGCCCGGGCAAAGGCGACCTCTGTTCAGGTGGATGCGGGGGACCTCGACAACCCGCAGAAGCTTCAGCAATTTCAGCAGGCACAGTCGGCCCTTGGGAAGTCGCTGGGACGCCTGCTGGCCGTCTCCGAAAACTACCCGGAGTTGCGAGCCACGCAAAATTTTAGCGACCTGCAAGCCCAGCTGGAGGGCACCGAGAACCGCATCACGGTGGCGCGGCGTGACTACAACAACAGCG
>CAZRPQ010000208.1:0-5082 GCA_964601725.1 uncultured Salinivenus sp.
CGAGGGGCGCCTCGGTCTGCCCGATGAACACGTTCGCCGCGGCGGCCAGCGACTCGGCCCCCGAGATGCGCAGCGTCTTCTGCATCACCCAGCCCATCCCGTTCACCAGCGGCTGCACGATGCGAAGGTGGTAGAGCACCCCCATCAATGAGGCGAAAAACACGATGGTGGGCAGCACCTGAAAGGCAAAGTTGTTGCCCTCGTCCGGGTTGCCCAGGTCGCCGAAGATAAACTCCGACCCCTCGTACGTGAACGACAGCAGCGTGTCGAAGAAGGTGGCGAGGGTGTCAAACACCATTTCCCCGGGACCGGTCTTCAGCACGAGCAGGGCAAAGACGAGCTGCAGCCCGATGCCCATTCCCACGAGCCGCCAGTTGATGGCCCTGCGGTTGGTGGAAAACAGCACGGCGATGCCGATGAAGACAGCGACCCCGATCAGGCCGCGAAGGAGGGCGACAGGAAGCGACATGTAGAAAATGGGGATATAGACGAAGTCAGTACAGCAGGGGTCCTCCCTCTAAGCCGAGCGTAAGATAACGACTGCGCGCACGAACACAAGGTGCCCCCCTACGCGAGCGTCCAGAATGGCCCAAATGTAACGAGGGCACCCGGCGCGTGCCCGGTGCCCTCGCGGAAGAAGACGGAACGGAGACTCCTTGCCCTAACGATCTGAGCCGGACGAGGACTCCATAGAGGAAGACGACTCCGTGGTGTCCGACGGCGTCCAGGTGTTGTTGCCGCGGTTCATGTCCGGCAGAATCTGGTTGGGATCGATGGCGACTTTCTGGAGCGGCCCCTCCGTGACGCGGAGCGTGTTCGTGTCCTTCGTGTAGAAGGCCGCGGCGGGCACCCGGCGCTGCTCGGTCGAGCCATCGTCATAGGTGAGACGCACCGTCATCGGCATCATCAACTCGTCGCGCTGCTCTACGGTCACCATCGTCGTTTCGCCGGTGGCCACCGAGTCGACGGCCTGGTCCATCGTGTCCGTCTCGTAGAACCAGCTGCGCCAGAACCAGTCCAGGTCCTCGCCGCTCACGTCTTCCATGGTCCGGAAGAAGTCCGCGGGCTTCGGGTGCTTGTACGCCCAGCGGTCGAAGTAGGCCTTGAAGGCCGAATCGAAGCGCTCCTGGCCAAGGACGTATTCCCGAAGCAGCATGAGCCCGTGGGCGGGCTTGCCGTAGGCCAGCGCCCCGAGGGCTTTGTCGCGAATGCGATCCGCGTACGTCATGATTGGCTGGTTGGCGAGTGGGGACTGCATGAGTTTCGGCATTCGCTTCGAAACGCTCTTGAGAAAGCGCATGGGGCTTGTGCCGTAGAAGGCGGCGGTGGAGTACCGATTGATGAAGGTGTTGAGGCCCTCGTCCATCCAGGCCCAGCGGCGCTCGTCCGAGCCTACGACCATTGGAAACCAGGCGTGGCCAAACTCGTGGTCGGTGACGCCGAAGAGGCGACGGCCCCGGGAGTTGACGTCGCAGAACACGATCTGTGGATACTCCATCCCGGCCACCCGCCCGGCCACGTTGATGGCGTTGGGGTAAGGGTACGGCGCCAAAAAGTCCGAGTAGAACTCGACGGAGTGCTGGACGAATTTGGTAGATTTCTCCCAGCCCGGCTTCTTCTTGCTGCTGCCGAGCCCCTCCCTCGGGTAGTAGGACTGCGCGAGCACCGTCTCGTCCCCGGCGGAGGCCTTCGCCGCATCCCAGATGAAGGCGCCAGAAGTGGCCCACGCAAAGTCGCGCACCTTGTCGGCCGTGTAGCGCCAGGTGAGCGGGCCGTTTCCGGACGGCCGCGTCTTCGGATCGCCCACCTCCGTACTGTCGATAATCATCACCGTCTTGCGGCTGTCGCGCGCCTCGGCCAAGCGATTCTGTTGGGCATCGGTCAGTACCTCATCGGGATTCTGGAGGCGGCCTGTGGCGGCCACGATCATGTCGTGGGGGACGGTGATGTTGACGTTGAAGGTGCCGTACTCCAGGTAGTACTCGCCCTGGCCCAGGTAGGGCAGCGGGTTCCAGCCGTGCACGTCGTCGTAGACGTACATCCGCGGGTACCACTGCGCGAACTGGTAAACCGTCCCGTCTTCCACCTGGAGGCGCCCGTGGCGGTCGGCCCCGTCCTCGGGGAGGGTGTACTCGAAGTCGAACGAGAGCTGGAGGCTATCGCCGGAGGCCAGCGATTCGTCGAGCGAGACGCGCATGCGGGTGCCATCGATGAGCGTGTCGGGCGTCGTGGTCTCGCCATCCCGCTGGATACGCAGGTTGGAGAGGTTGTACCCGGCTTCCTCAAAGAAGCCCCCGAAGCGGGCGTCGGCGGGCACAGCGGCCGCGCCGCGGCTCCCCGGCTTAAAGTAGTTCTGCTCCAGTTGCACCCAGAGCCGCTCCAGGGCCTCCGGCGCATTGTTGGTGTAGGTGATCGTCTCGGTGCCGGTGACGCGGTTGGTGGCTGTTTCGAGTTCGACATCGATCTGGTAGTCGGCCGACTGCTGCCAGTAGGCGCGCCCAGGACTCCCGTCAGCGTCCCGGTACCGGTTGGGATCGGGGAAGTCGATCGACTCGAAAGATCCGAGGTTGTGCTCGGGCACATCCTGCGGCATCCGCTGGGCACGGGTGGAGGTAGGACCGAGCAACGCGGGCACGAGTGCCGCAAGCAGGGCGCCGGCGATGATGCGGAGACGGAACGGCATGGCGGGAGAGTGAGCGTTGAGAAAAGTTGCGCAGTTTTCCACAGGATAAATCTTCCACCTCTGAATTGGAAGGAAGAGGAAGTTAAAGCATGGTTAGACCGATGAGCGGGGCCGGGGCCAGCTGAGCGACGGCCGCTTCTCTGTCGACCCGGGCACAGAGCTCATCGTTCAGCGGTGGGGCCGGACGCTGCGTTGAGGGCAGAGGGGGGCGGTTGTCTCTGCAGAGCTCCGCCTTCTGGAGGGGGCAGGGCGGTTGCGTCTTGGAAATGTCGGCGTCGATTGAACGGACGCCCCCGATTCAGGCGACGTGGGCGCGGTGTGCGAAGAGCGCCCTCGCGTTTCTCACCACATGTGGCTCGCGCTCGACTGCATGGCTACGGGGACCACGTCCCGTCCTGCACAGCGGGCACAAAATCGCGCAGGCCGTCGGGCTTCCAGTCGACAGTGCGCTCTTGCTCGGCGCTCAGGTAGGCCGTCATGAGAAGCTCCGTCACCTCGCGGCCGCTGTGGAAGTCGAGTTGGGGCTGCTCCCCGTCCCGGAAGTGGCGGACGAAGTGCCGGTTTTCGCCGGTATAGCCGTACGTCCCGGCCTCGTCGCCGACGACCGGCATGAGCCCTTGCTCGGCGTTCTGCTTCTCCACGAGGTCCTCGCCGGCCTCCCCCTCCACCTCGCGGCTAAAGAAGACCTCCGTCTCGGCCTGGAGAGAGTTGGCCTCCATCGCGTACTCCGGGCCCAGCAGCTCGGATCGCAGCCGCAGGCCGGCGCCCACGAAGCACCACGAGGTGGTGGTCTCGCTGATGAGGGTGCGCCCCTGCTCGTCCTCGTACTCAATGGTGGCCCGGGCGAAGTCCTCCGACGGGCGGTCCCGGTAGTTGACCTCATCCCCGTACCGGTCCTGGAGCTGCTGCGCGTAATGGTCGCGCGACCACTTGAGGCTGGCAATCTGGGCGGACACCTTCGTGGGGCGGATGCTGTCGCGGGGCGCGCCGGGCTCGGTGAGCAGAAAGCGCGCCACCTCGACGCTGTGGCACATCATGTCGTTGAGCACGCCGCCGCCCTGCCGGTCGCCCCGCCAGAACCAGGGCGCGTGGGGCCCGCTGTGCTCCTCGGCGGCGCGGGCCAGGTAGGGCCGCCCCGTGAGCGCCGCCCCGCGCTCCCAGATGATCTCGCGGCCGCGCCGAAGCCCCGGCGAAAAGAGCTGATCCTCCAGGTAGCCGTGCAGCACGTCGATCTCCTCGACGAGCTCGACCATCCGCTCCGCCTCCTGTACGGTCCGGGCGAGCGGCTTCTCGCAGGCCACGGCCGTGAGGGTGGCCCCGTCCTGCACGGCCTCGACGATGGCCTCCATGTTCTCGATGCGCGTGTGGTTGGGCCCGCAGATCCAGATCGCGTCGACCTCGGGGGCGGCGACCATCTCCCCAATCGAGGGATAGGCCTGCGCGTCGCCGACCCGCTTCTCGCGGGCCAGTGCGGCGGCCTCCGCGGCGTGATCGCGATTCGGGCTCCAGACGCCCCGCACGTCGGCCCCGCGGACGCCCTGCCAGGCGTCGATGTGGAAGCGGGTGATGAAGCCGCTGCCGATAAAGCCAACACCGAGTCGCTGATCGTGAGCCATGGCAAACCGAGAACTGTGTGGAAACGAGGAGGGCAAGTGCTCAAAAGATCCGCCGTGGACCGAACAGAGTCAAGACCCCCAGCGACCGGACAACGCCCCAGGGCCCCGCTCGGGCAGACCCGTCCCGTCCCCGGCACCCGGCCAGACCCTATGTCGCCTCTTCGCTGCGGACCTGCGGCGCTACGGAATGCTCGTGCCGCAGTGCCAGGAGACTTCCCACGACAAGGTTGACGGCCGTACCGATAGCCGTGTACCAGGGCCACCCGATGCCCTTCAGGTTCGCGTCCGCCACGTACGCGTCCGCCGGGTACAACACGAAGGTCCACCCGCCCGACGGGCTGTGCCACACCCCGAAGATGACGAGAATCATGACGCCGATGGTGACGACAAACGCGACGATGGCGTCGGCCTCCCGGGATCGCTCGTGCCACAGGCCCAGCAGAAAGACGCCCAGCAGGCTGCCATAGGTGAACGAGGCGATGGACAGCCCGAGCTCGACCACCGGGTTGTTGTTATCCTGAAAGAGGCTGGCAAACCCAATGAAAACGATCCCCCAAAACAGCGTGAGGGCCCGCGAGACGAAAAGTCCCCGGTCGGCCTCCAGCGGACGGCCCACGATGTGCTCATAGAGGTCGTTCACCGACGAGGACGCCAGCGCATTCAGCGACGAGGAGAGCGAGCTCATCGCCGCGGCCACGATGCCGGCCAGAATGAGCCCGGACAGGCCCGGCGGCATGCCTTCCACAATGTACTTTGGAAAGACCTCGTCGCCCCGCTGAAGCC
>CAZRPQ010000209.1:0-5064 GCA_964601725.1 uncultured Salinivenus sp.
ATGAAGACCACGCCCCCATCCCCGTCCAGCCCGGCCAGGACCTCGTGGTCTGGGGCGTGGTGCAGCACGTGATTCACGAGGTGTCGTGAGTGCGTATTCGTATTGCGTATTTCGTGACAACATCGGGCCTCAATACGAAATACGCACTACGCAATACGTTGCGGGTTCGGCGATCGACACTTCTCCGGGTTCGATCTGTCCGCTCGTCCCATGTGCCCGTGGATTTCTCGTTGACGCCGCCGATGCGTAACTGCGACCGGGGTGTTGGCACAATGGAAGGGAGAGGGAGAATCATTTGGGGTGGCTTCAAGTATCTGTATGGGATTCCGACATCTGCCGATCAAACACGAGCGACCTTCTATGACCGTCCGCCGGTGCACTGGACGCCTGCCTCTGGCCGTGGCGACATGGGCCCTCGCTGCACTGTTTGCACTTGGGGGAATCTCCGCTGCGCAGGCACAGACGACGGAGGCCGACGACCCGAGCCCCCACAGTGAGGCGATGCTCGTCAGCGAGCAGACGGCCATCACGCCGGGCGAGTCGTTCACGGTGGCCCTCCGGCTGACGATGGAGGACGGCTGGCACAGCTACTGGAAGAATCCAGGTGCCTCCGGAAAGCCGACCACCATCGACTGGTCGCTGCCGGACGGATACGAGGCGGGGGGCCTCCAGTGGCCTTATCCGCACCGGATCGAGTTTGGGTCGCTCATTAGCTACGGCTACTCCGACGAGGTCTTTCTCCTCACCACCCTCACGCCGCCCGACACGCTGACCCCGGGCACGACCGCAACCCTCGACGGGCGGGCCCGATGGCTGATCTGTGAGGAGATTTGCCTGCCGGCGCACTCGGACATTGAGCTCTCCCTTCCGGTGACGGAGGGCGCTCCCGAGCGCACCGAATGGGCGGAGGCCTTCGAGGCGGCCCGCGCCAAGCATCCGAAGACCGTCGCAGACTGGTCCATCGGAGCGGGGCGGAGCGACGGGCGCTACCGCCTCCTCCTGAAGGCGCCGGAGGAGATGCGGCCGGACCTGGAGGGCGCGCATTTCTATGCCGCGGAGAAATCGGTCGTCGATCCCGGCGCGTCCCAGCCGGTGACGCGGAAGGGCGACACCTACGCGATCGCCCTCACGCCGTCGGAGTACGCCCAGGAGCCCGCCCAGCGACTGCGGGGCGTGCTGGTGGCGCCGGAGGGCGAGCACTGGGACCGGGACGGAGAGGTGCGGGCGATGCAAATTGACGTGCCCGTCGATTCCACACTCTCGTCCCGACAGCTGTCGGGAGCGATGAGTCCGGCTTCCTCGTCCACGGGCGGCGGCCTCTCGCTGCCGTGGGCCCTCGCGTTTGCCCTCGTCGGCGGGGTGCTCCTCAACCTCATGCCCTGCGTCTTTCCGGTCCTCTCGGTCAAGATCCTCGATTTCGCGGAGGAGGCCGGAGGCGACGGGCGCACGATGCGACGCAACGGACTGCTCTTCGGGGCAGGAGTGCTGGTGTCGATGTGGGTCCTGGCCGGCGCCCTCCTGGGCCTGCGGGCCGCCGGGAGTCAGATTGGCTGGGGCTTCCAGCTTCAGTCGCCCGTCTTCATCGCCCTCATGACGATGCTCTTCTTCGGCATCGGGCTGAACCTGCTCGGCACCTTCGAGGTGGGCACGACGCTGATGTCCTGGGGCGGACGGATGGAGAAGACGGCCGCGTCCGGGGGCGGATCTACGAGCGCTTTCCTCACCGGCGTGCTCGCCACGGTCGTTGCCACACCCTGCACGGCGCCGTTCATGGGGGCGGCGCTCGGCGTGGCCCTCACGCTTTCGGCGGCGGGCGCCCTGCTCATCTTTACGGCCCTGGGCGTGGGCATGGCGACGCCCTACGTGGCCCTCTCCATGACCCCGGCCCTCCTCGACCGCCTCCCCGAGCCCGGCGCCTGGATGGAGACGCTCAAGCAGGCGTTCGCCTTTCCCATGTTCGCCACCGCCATCTGGCTCGTGTGGGTCTTTGAACGGCAAACAAGCAGTGGCGGGGTGGCCTTCCTGCTCGCGGGCCTCCTGCTCCTGGGCGTAGCGGCCTGGATCGTGAACCGGTGGTCCGCCCCGCAGCTCTCCCGGACGGCCACGTGGGTCACGCGAGGCCTCGCCGGCGCTGCCCTGGTCGGCGGCATTGCCGTTGCCGTGATCGGAGCGGGATCCGCCCCGGCCGACGGTCAGACATCGGCCGCCGCAACCGACTCGACCGCCACAAAGCAGGCGTGGCGCTCCTACTCGCCGGAAACCATCGATCAGCTCCGGGCTCAGGGACGCCCCGTCTTCGTCGACTTCACCGCGGCCTGGTGTCTCACCTGCCAGGTCAACAAGCGCCGCGTGCTGCGCACAGAAACGGTGCAGAGGGCGTTCGACCAGAAAGACGTGGCGCTCGTGCGGGCCGACTGGACGAACCGCGACCCCGAGATTACGAAGGCGCTCCAGTCCCACGGCCGAAGCGGCGTGCCGGTCTACGTGCTGTACGAAGGCGACGGTTCGGAGCCCCGTCTCCTCCCGGAGGTGCTTACTGAGGACGCCGTCCTGAGCGCGCTGGGCGACCTCTCCTCCTCGTCGTAGCTCCCTCCCGCGCCCTCCGGGCTCGATTGTAGCACGGCGGTTACAACCTTCATCCGCCCGTACGAATTTAGTTCTTCTCATCATTTATCGACCAACCCCTCGATCCCATGACTCAACGCGTCCTCCAACCCGCATGCGCTGCGCTCGTCCTCGCCCTGCTCGCGACCGTCGCGTTTGCGCCGCCGGCTGCGGCCCAGACCGACCAGGCCGAGATCGGTGAACCGGCCCCCGACTTTACCTTGAAGGCCGCGGACGGAGACAAGCACAGCTTGTCCGACTTTGAGGGCAAACACGTCGTGCTGGAGTGGCTGAACTTCGAGTGCCCGTTCGTCGGGAAGCACTACGGCAGCGGAAACATGCAGACACTTCAGAAGACCTACACCGACGAGGGCGTCGTGTGGCTCTCCATCGTGTCCTCGGCACCGGGGAAGCAGGGCTACTACCCGCCGAAGGAAATGCAGGAACAGAAGGAAAAGCATAACGGCAATATGACGGCCATTCTCATGGACCCGTCCGGCGAGGTAGGCCAAACGTACGGCGCGACGGTGACGCCTCACATGTACGTGATCAATCCGGAGGGCAACCTCGTCTACCGCGGAGGCATCGACGACCGGCCCACGACGGACGAGGCCGACATCGAGGGGGCAACCAACTACGTCAAGAAGGCCCTCGCCGCGGCGATGAACGGGGAAGAGGTGAGCCCTGAGCGCGCCAAGCCCTACGGCTGCACCATCAAATACGCCTCGAAGTAGTCGTTTTGCACTCGTCTGGAATGCCTTTCGCCGACCGGTCCTGCCTGGGCCGGTCGGCATTTTTTGTTCATTGAGGGCGCCCAGGAGACGGATTCGCCCCGTTCCCGTCGACGAAACGAATCGGGCACCGGTTGTGGATAACCATCTGGGAGCAGAGACCGGGGGAGGGTGACGGGCCCAATAACAGAGAATAGATCCCGGCTGAGCCCGTCTCACACCCCAATCTTTCCGTTCCGTGTAGTTCTGTTATTGTTTTCTCCCCGCTGGGATTGTGCATACGTTGTGGATAACCCTGCGCGGAGCTAGAACGGAGAACGACGTCGTCTCCCATTTTGGATGCCGTTATTGCGTCGTCCCGAAGAGACGAGTCCCGGACGGTCGACTCTACGTCCGGCCCCTCGGCCCAGCGCCAGCGAATGGGGACCGTGCATCGGGCGGTCCTCCTGCAGCCCTGGGGGATCGATACCAGTCGCGACGGTCCACCGTGCACGTCTTTCCCTTTCGTAAGCGAAGGCCGACCGGCGGTATTTAGGGGACAATTCTTCGTAGACGGTATGATGCTTTGGTGACAGGGGCAAGAGAAGGTCTGGCCCGAACTGAGGATCGGACTCATCCGCCAATGTGAAGACGCAATTGTCGTGAATCAGACAGGGGTTCGTTGTTTTTCTAGCGAAGGTCCGTTGCTTTTCTAAGCAGCGACGCTCACCTTGGGAGGTCGGTTGGTACGTCTCTTGCGAGTTCTCATGGAGGAAGTCCCATCACATCGCGTTTGTCTCACAACTCTACTGTTTCTGCTCCGATGAACATCGCTGTTATTGGCACTGGTTACGTCGGCCTCGTCTCCGGCACCTGTTTCGCCGAGATGGGTCACGACGTGACGTGTGTCGACATCGACGAGGAAAAGGTAGCACAGCTCTTGTCGGGGGAAGTGCCCATCTACGAACCTGATCTCGACCGCTATTTCGAGCGGGCCCGCGAAGAGGGCCGGCTGCACTTCACGACGGACCTGGCCGACGGCATCGCCGACGCGAAGATTGTCTTCTTCGCTTTGCCGACGCCCCCGGGCGAGGACGGCTCCGCCGATCTCTCGTACGTGCTGGACGCGGCGGGAGACGTCGCGGATCTGCTCGTGGGGGAAGCGGATTCGGAGTACCGCATCGTCGTCAACAAAAGCACCGTTCCGGTCGGCACCGGCGACCGGGTCGAATCGGTCTTCGCGGATCGGGGACTCGAGATTGGGGAGGAGGTGGACGTCGTCTCCAACCCCGAGTTTCTGCGCGAAGGGGCGGCGGTGGAGGACTTCCTGAAGCCGGACCGGGTCGTGATTGGGACCGACAGCGACCGGGCCGCCGAGAAGATGGAGCGGCTCTACGAACCGTTCGTGCGGCAGGGAAACCCCATTCTGGTCGTGGATCGCCGCTCGGCGGAGATGATCAAATACGCGGCCAACTCCCTGCTGGCCACGCGCATCTCGTTCATGAACGAGATCGCCAATGTCTGCGAGCGGGTGGGCGCCAACGTCGATAAAGTACGACTCGGCATCGGCAAGGACCATCGAATTGGGCCACACTTCCTGTACGCCGGCATCGGGTTTGGGGGCAGTTGCTTCCCGAAGGACGTGAAGGCCCTCGCCCGCAAGGGGCGTCAGGAGGGCTACGACTTCCAGATTCTGGACGCGGTCCTCGACGTGAACGATCGGCAGCGACGGCGCCTGGCCGAGCAGGCC
>CAZRPQ010000210.1:0-5064 GCA_964601725.1 uncultured Salinivenus sp.
AGGCCAGAAGGGGGTGCGGCCTCTCTCCGCCGGACCGCTCTGGAGAAGGCTCTCCCAAGCGGCTCTCGTCGGAGGAGCAGGAAGCGTTTTTAAGCGCCACTTACGGCCGGGACAGCCGCACTGGCCGTCAGATGGGAGTCCTGTTGGGGACCGGTGGGCTCCTGGCCTTCTTCGAGTTCGGCTTGAGGACTTCTCCTTTCGGGACTTCTCCTTTCGGGACTTAGAGATTCGCCTCCGGCACACCGAGGGCGAAAAGCCTCCGAAGGCGAAAAGCCTCGGGACATCTTGGGAGAGATCTTGGAGCAACAGTCGGGGTGGGGACCCATGCTCAACCGCCTCGAAAAGATGTTATAATGCTTTGACTGCCTGGGGAAATCCCAAGCTCAGCTTGCCCTTGCCGACGGCGTCAAGTTTCTTTACGGTACGTAATTGTTGCCTATGAGCAAATCATGTCATGCGCCTCCAATTCTGTCTTCCGTCCTCTCTTCCGTCCCTTGCCCTTTTTGCCTTATTAGGGCTTGGCCTTGTCTCGTCTCCAGCGTTCGGTGACGTTTCGCCTCAAGATCAGCTCAAGAAACACGTTCAAGAGTTGGTGCAGGAGGTCAAGCAGGCGCCCTCTGCGGCGGAAAAACGGTCAATTCTCGATTCGAAGCTCCGAGATATGATCACGGCCCTCGACCGAGCTGAATCAATGGGGGGCGTTTCATCCGCGGACAAGCAGGGAATTGACGTTCTCCGAACGCGACTGCAGGAAAAACTTGACGAGTTAAACGGACAGAACGGATTTGAGCCGGTCCCGAACGGGGAGCTGAACAGTTTCGCGGACTACGTCCAACAGGATTTTGAGCAGGCCGATAGAACGGTTACAATCGGCGTGACGACGGGGCTACTCATTTTGATTCTGCTCATCCTGCTTGTGTAGCACTAGCCAAGATCGCCGTCCTCCGCGTGCTGTCCAGCCAGCAACGAACCGGTCTTCTTGCCCTTCTGGCGGGGGTTCTTGCCGTTGGGTTTCTCATGGCTGGATGTCGAAGCGTCGTGCCAGTCACCACATCCGGGACCGAGGCGGAAAGCCCGAGCACGACGGCCCAGTTGACATGGCGGCTCTTCATCATTGTCCACGGAGACGCAAGCTACCTGTATCACGGGCCAGATGGCAGGGTGCATGAGGCGGACGTTGAGACGCTGAATGAGGCCTTTTCGGCAGCCCAGTCGCTGCCCCGGGCAGAGGTGTTTATCTTTCATCAGCGTCCACGTGACCGGCTCTTGGGGATCTTTCCAAGGGATGACGGGACTCTCTACCACTTTCGACGCGGACGTCTCCACCGACAGATCACCTACGACCAGAACCGGGACGTTCCACTCGCGGAAGAGGCTGCTCTCGCGGAAACCCATCGCGCCCCGGCCCCCGATTCCAGCCTGTTTACGGCGGCCCTCTACTACGGCCACGCGGTGCCGGGCCGCCAGGTGGCTGGCTATCACCAGTCGGCAGGCGAGGTCTCGTTTGGCATCAGTGCATTGGCGAAGGGATTTGGGCGACTGTCCCGTTCAGGTCGATTCGACACGGTCGTGCTTTCGACGTGCAATGGGGGGGCTCCGCCGTCGGTCGCCGCCGTGGCCCCGTATGGTCGAACCTTGGTCGCGGCCCCAGGGGACCTGCACCTCTCGTTTATTGACGCAGACCTCCTTCCTGATCTTTCAGCGCCGAAGGACAGTTCGACGCCGACGCCTGAGGTGTGGGCGAACCGGCTTGCCGAGCGGGCCTTCGACCGGTTGAACCGGCGGGTGGCGACGACCGTCACGCTCGCGACGTATGATCTCGGTCGCGTTAGGCCGACTGCCCGGCGAATGGCGAGGCAGGTTGCTCCCGACACGTCAACCGCGCCAACGGGGACGCGACACGTCGACTGCCGGCAGGTATTGGACGTGCCGGTGGATACGGCCGGCGTCCAGGTTTGGCACCGGCCCGCGCAGTTCGGGCGCCAGGCCGGACAAGAGGATCACTCCGGGTGGGGATGCCCCAAGCTTCGGCGTGAGCAAGCCTCGGCGGGAGACAGAGGATCTGGGGATCGGTCAAGCCGGGTCGAGTCCGGCGAGGTCGAAACGTGGCGACCAGATTAGAGGAGGTCCTGGCCAGTAGAAACGTCCTAGCCATTAAGGAAGCGCTCCGCCTGAAGAGGCGGGGTTCTCTATTTTCTTCGCAAAAGCAAAAGAGGTGTGATCATGGGCATCATAGCGTGGCTTGTAATTGGCGCAGTTGCCGGGTGGCTGGCAGACATGTTCGTCGGAGGCAGTAGCGTGGGGCTCATCGGAGACATCGTGATCGGGATCATTGGGGCTATGATCGGGGGATGGTTGGCGAGCCGGTTCTTCGGGGTCCAGAACGCAATCTCGGGATTCAACCTGACCACGTTTGTCGTCGCGTTCCTTGGGGCGGCGCTGGTACTGGTCATCGCAAATGCGGTCAGTTGAAACGTCCCACAATCACGTCCCCCTCGGATTGGTTGGGCGACGTGGACGTTTTCGAACGTGCTACGGCAATCTTTCGAGTGTGCTACAGCGAGGAGCCTGTCATTCCCGACCGAAAATATATTCTGACCCACCAAAAATTGGGTTTCGATATTAAGATTTATTGTTGAAATATAAGTGTAACGAAAGGAACTAGAAGAAGTGTTATAGATAGGCATAAGTGCAGTATAGAAAAGAGATTTGAGGGTAAACCGCCTGTTCACATCTGGGCGGCGCATTTCCCTCCCGTTGTGAAAAGCTCCTCACATCGGCCGCACGGCCTTCTGGATGGGCCGATCTGCCAGATTAGCTTCTCCGCTTCCGCCCGGCACAGTTCCCGCGAATCCTTCGGGGGGCAGCACCTGCCCTTGACTGGGAGACGGGCATTGCACTCTCCTTTCTTTCTTCGCTCCAAAGACTCTCTTATAGTGACCCATCTTTCTCCGACTCGCTTTCGCCCTGCCCTGCTTTCCGTCTTCGCTGGAATTGCCCTCCTTGGCTGGGTCGGTTGCGACTCCGCAGGCACAAACTCGGGGACTGAGGATGCTGAGACGGCTTCCTTTGACGTTCGGCTCACCGACGCGCCCGGCGATGTCGTCCAGGCGATCGTGACCATCGAGCGCGTTGCGGTCGTTTCCACCGATGACACCAGCGATGGGGATGCCCGTGAGGGAGGAATCTCGCTCCTTTCAGACTCAGCCTTCAGCGCGGACCTGGTAAAGCTGCAGGCTGGAGTTGACACGGCCCTGGCGAGGACCGACAGCCTCCCGGCCGGTACCTACGGACAAATTCGGCTCGTGACGGCCGATACGGCGGACGTGCTCTACGAAACGGCCAGTGGCGACTCGGCCCGTGCAGAGCTACAGCAGCCAAGTGCCTCGGAAAGCGGAATTAAGGTCAACTTCGATCCCGTCACCCTCGAGGGCGCGGGGGACCAGGCAGAAGTGACCCTCGACTTTAGCGTCGAAGACTCCTTCGTGAAGGCTGGCCAGTCCGGCAAGTTTATCTTCAAGCCGGTCGTTCAGGCCACGGCCGTTACTACCGGCGACTCGACCGAAAACTAGACCTGTCCATTTTAGCGGGGCCACTCCTTCAACGGGGGCACTCCATTGCTCCATTCTCACTTGCTCCCTCTCCTTCTTCTCAGCACCGCTTATGATTCAGAACAGCCGCTTTATTCTCGCGATCCTCCTCATCGGTAGTCTTGTTGCCACGGGATGCTCAAGCTTGAGCAATACCGAAAAAGGCGCCGCCGTTGGCGCCGGTGCCGGGGCGGCGGCCGGGGCGGCCGTCGGCAACGCGGCGGGGGGCACAGCTGAAGGGGCCCTCATTGGGACCGTCGTCGGGGGAACTGCAGGGGCCGTAATCGGCCAGCGCATGGACAAAAAGGCCGAAGAGCTCGATGAAGAGCTCGAAAACGCTGAAATTGCGCGGGTCGGAGAGGGCATCAAGGTCACGTTTGACAGCGGCCTCCTGTTCGACTTCGACGCCGCGAACCTCCGCCCGGCGGCCAAGCGCGACCTGGCGGACTTTTCCCGAAGCATGGAGGAATTTAAGGACGCGCAAGTCCTGATCGTGGGTCATACCGATTCGAAAGGGTCGGAGGCCTACAACCAGGACCTCTCCGAGCGGCGAGCGGCTTCGGCGGCCGAGTATTTGGTCGAGCAGGGCACCGACACCTCACGTCTGAACGCGGTGGGAAGGGGCGAAAGCGAGCCCGTAGTCCCGAACGAGACCGCTGAGGGGCGCGAGCAGAACCGGCGCGTCGAGGTGGCCATCTACGCCAGCGAAGCCTACCGCGAGCAGGTGCAAAAACGCTCAGGGAAGTAAGCCGGCCAAGCGCAGACACGGTGCCCTCAGACACATACTCTTTTCCCCGCTCCCCTACCAAGATCATGAGCGTTTTCTCCCGCTTCTCTTCGGCTTTTATCGCGATCGCCCTCACGGCCGGGCTTCTGCTCGCGTCCGGATTCGGGCCGGCCCACGCGCAAACGAGCAACCAGGCCGATCCGGGGATGCTTCCGGATCATCCGATGTATTTTACGAAGAGCACGTCAGAGTCGATCGGCACGTTTTTCACCTTCGATGGGATCGGCCAAGCCGAACGGTCCCTGACCCTCTCCGAGAGGCGTCTTGCTGAGGCCCGCGCCCTCGCGGTTGACGGAAAGCCGGAAGAGGCGGAGAGAGCGATCAAGCGGTACCGGGCAGAATTAGATCGTGCCCTAACCAAGGCGAAGGAGGCCCAGGCCAACGGCGAAGACGCGAGCGAAGTCCTGACCGGCGTGTCGGAGGCGACCCCTAGGCATCAGGAGGTCCTCGCGGAGATCTACCAGAACGTGCCCGAACAGGCCCGGCCCGGCATCGAGCGGGCGATGGAGGCGAGCCGACGTGGAGAAGCGCAGGCAGGGGAAGCAAGGTCGGGCGCTCCCGGGCAGCGTGGGGCGAGCGGTCGGTCGGAATCGACTGGCCCGCCGGAATCCGCCGGTCCACCACCACGCTCCGAAGGTCAGGGTCCCCCAGATGCCTCAAATCGGCCCGATGGCTGGGAGCGGCCGG
>CAZRPQ010000211.1:0-5052 GCA_964601725.1 uncultured Salinivenus sp.
GCACGGTGCTCGTCGTCATTGCGCTCGTGTACGTTCTGTTTGCCGTCATGGCGGGACGAACCCCAACGATCATCCTGGAAAGTGCGACTGCGGCGGTCTTCGTGGGCCTTGCGATCGGTGGGGCGCGGTGGAACCGCCCGCGGGCAGCGGGACTCTTAGTCGCGGCTGGACTGGTGGCACACGGCGCCTACGATCTCGTCCACGGTGCCCTCGTCCCGAATGCAGCCGTGCCCCCCTGGTGGCCCCTCTTCTGCGGGGCCGTTGATCTAAGTCTCGGGGGATGGCTGGGAGTTCGTACGGTCACGGCCCCATTGAAGGCGCGGCTCCCGACAGAGTAATACTCCCGCACACGGACCGTCGAGCGGCATGGAACTGATTCCCGACTGGGCGCCCAACCTGCACCCGATGATTGTCCACTTCCCGATTGCGTTCATCGTCGGGGCACTCGGGGCCGACCTGCTCGCACTCCTCGTGCGCCGTTGGGAGTGGCTCCGCCCGGCCACGGTGGCGCTTTACGTAATCGGCGGAGCGAGTGCCGTGCTCACGTACCTCACTGGCACATGGGCCGCCGACGCGGTGTCGGTCCCGGCGGAAGCACAGTCGGTCCTCACTGAGCACTCGAACCTGGCCTGGTGGACCATGTGGTTCTTCGGCGTCTACGCCCTGGTGCGCCTCGGGGTGCATCTCTGGCCGAGGACCCGGGGCCGGATCGGGGTGCGCGCCGGCCTTCTGGTGCTGGCCCTCGGGGGCGGGTACCTGCTCTACGAAACCGGCGACCACGGGGCCGAGATGGTGTTTCGTCACGGCGTCGGCGTGCAGGCGTCCGAGTCAACCGACGCCTCCGTGGAGCCGGGGCTCACGGTAGGGGAGGGCGGATGGCGGTGGCGGCCCCAATCCGACACGGCGTGGGCCGGGCGGATGAGGTGGCTGGAGGGGGCACCGTCGGATTTAAAAAGCCGGATTGACACGACGAGCATCGGCACGGTCGCGCTCCGGCTCACCCCGCAGGCCCCCGTGCTGTTCGTCGTGCCCGATACGCTCGGCGCCGTGCAGGTGACCGCCGAGATAAACCTCAATCAGTTTGAGGGGGATGCATCGCTCCTCCACCACGTGCGGGGCCCGCAGTCCTACGATTACCTGGCCGTGGAGGGGGCGACGCTGCGGCAAGGCCGCATCGCCGGCGGGGAGCGCTCCACATTTGCCACCGGAACGGCCGAGCCGGAGGGCTGGCGCACGATCCGGGCCGTGGGGGACGGCACGCACTTTCGCGGGTACGTCGACGGGACGATGGTCGTCCACGGGCACGGCGACGCCGCGACGGCAGGTACCGTAGGACTCCGTCTGGAGGGCACCGGAACCGTTCGGCTCCGACGCCTGACGGCGGAGGCCCTTTGATTGTGTTCGGTGGACCCGGATGAAACAAGTACCCCTACCCCCCATACCTACCTTCCACCGCAAAACAGACGCCCTGTGCCGCGTGACCGATTCGTCTTCCACATCTCGACTTGGCACCGCCCTCGTTGCCCTGCTGTTTGGGCTGGGCTGGGGCATGCCTATAGGACACGCCTCGTGCGCGCCCACAGGGCCGTCGTCGTCCGATCATTGCGACGCGTCGGGTTCTAGCCAGCACTGCGAGGGGGAGGTGTGTACCCCTTCCGCCGTGTGCCTCACGCACCACGCCAGTCAAGAGGCCCTCGCGGGAGAATCCCCGTCGCCTGACCTGAAGGAGGGAGGCGGGGCGGAAAAAAGTCTCGGCCTTGACGCGATGGCCGCGTCTGTATCAGCTCTTGCTCCCAATCGGCCCGTCGTCTCGCGGGCCCGTCGTCTCCACGTCTCCGTTGGCGTGTGGCTTGAGTGACACGGAGAGGGAGCCGTGTCGTCTCCGTCCGAGCAGCCCGTCGACCCTCGATGGTCTCGATGAGACGTCACTGCGCTCCCCTGGATCTCCGTTTCAGCATCCCCAGAAGCCCCTACTATTCCCTCTACGTCGACCCCTCAAGCCGACGCGATCTCTGTGATGAGCACGACTGATTTCCTTTCCGACGACGCAACTGCATCAGATTCGAACACGGGCTCTGTCTCGCGCCGCGACTTTCTGCGCAGTGCCGGCGCCCTCAGCGCGCTGGCGGGCCTGCAGACGCTTCTGCCTGGATGGGCGCGCGCCGCAGGGGCCAACGAACTCGGGCAACCGTCCGGCCTGACTGCGCTGGAGCCGACCCGCCGCGCCAATGGCCGTGTCGAGTACGACCTCACCATCGGCCGCACGCCATTCGACGTGGGTGGACGCCACGGGCGTGCGATCACAATGAATGGCACCGTGCCAGGGCCTCTGATTCGCCTTCAGGAGGGCGAAGAGGTCGTCCTGCGGTACACCAACGATCTGGACGAGGAGACCTCCATCCACTGGCACGGCCTGCTGCTGCCCAACCAGTTCGACGGGGTGCCCGACGTGAACTATCCGGGCGTCGCGCCCGGCGAGACGTTCGAAGCCCGCTTTACGGTCCGGCAGTCCGGCACGTACTGGTACCACAGCCACTCGGGCCTTCAGGAGCAGCTCGGCCACTACGGGCCGCTGGTGATCGATCCCGCCGGAGACGAGCCGCACCCCTACGACCGCGAGCACGTGATCGTCCTCTCGGACTGGACCTTCGAGGATCCCTACACGGTGATGTCCAACCTGAAGAAGGGCGAGGACTACTACAACTTCCAGAAGCAGACCGTGGGCGAGTTTTGGGACGACGTGTCGGATCGGGGATTCTGGAGCACCCTCAAGCAGCGCCTGGGCTGGGATCGGATGCGGATGAGCCCGACCGACCTCACTGCGGTGTCGGGTGCAACCTACACCTACCTGATGAACGGCCAGGCCCCCGACGCGCACTGGACGGGACTCTTCAATCCGGGCGAGCGGGTCCGCCTGCGGGTCATCAACGCCAGCGCGGCGTCCACCTTCGACGTGCGGGTGCCGGGGCTGGAGATGGACGTGGTGCAGGTGAGCGGGCAGAACGTGGAGCCGGTGACGACCGACGAGTTCCGCATCGGGACGGCCGAGCGGTACGACGTGATCGTGGAGCCCACGGAGGACCGCGCCCACACTGTCTTTGCCGAGTCCCTCGACCGGAGCGGCTACGCCCGCGGCACGATCGCGCCGCGCGAGGGCATGGAGGCGCCCGTTCCCGACCGTCGCGAGCGCCCCGAGCTCACGATGGCCGACATGGGCATGATGCACGGCGACATGGACGACTCGGGCGACATGGGGGACATGGAGGGCATGGCCGACATGGACCACGACAGCATGGACGGGGACATGAACGGCGAAATGGGAACTGGGGGCGGGGAAGGCCTGCGTCCGCCGGGGACGCTGCCCGAGCCGGTGCGCCACGACCCCGAGGCCGACCACGGGCCGGAAGAGGCCGGTCTGCCGATGATGCCCCGATCGCGTCTGCACGAGCCGGGCATCGGCCTCGGCAATGACGGGCGCCGCGTGCTCACCTACGACCAGCTGAAGGCGCTCGACGAGAAGGACGAGTTCCGGGCGCCCGACCGGGAGATAGAACTGCACCTCACGGGCAACATGGAGCGCTTTATCTGGTCGATCAACGGCACGAAGTTTTCCGACGCCCAGCCGCTTCGCATCGAGCACGGCGAGCGCGTCCGGCTCATCATGGTCAACGACACGATGATGAACCACCCGATGCACCTGCACGGGCAGTTTATGGAGCTGGAGAACGGGCAGGGAGCCGCCGCCCCTCTCGTCGACACGCTCACCGTGAAGCCGGCCGAGCGGGTCTCGCTGTTGATCGACGGCAACGAGGAGGGGCCGTGGTTTTTCCACTGCCACATCCTCTACCACATGGATGCCGGCATGGCGCGGGTGTTCTACGTGGAGCCGTCGCCCGACAGCGACGAGGAGTTTTACTACACCGCCGATGCATAGGTGGAGGCACGGTCCGCCGACACGACCGGGGCAGTCCCCGTCCCAGCATTCCCGACGCACGTTCACAACGACCCCAACGACTGATGAGACGCCTCACGTACACGTTTGGAACGATCGTCGCGGCGGTGCTCCTGGCGGCCGCCGCACCGCCGGAGAGTCCGGCGCAGACGATGGATGATAAGACCTATACCTATGTTCTTTTCGACCAGCTTGAGTACGCCCCCGGCCCATCTGAGCAGCCGATCGGTCTGGAGGCCATAGGCTGGACCGGCGGGGATCTCAATCGGCTCTGGCTCCGCGTCGAAGGGGAGCAGTCAACCCTCGAGCGCGAGGGTGAGACGGAGATCGAAGCCCTCTACGGTCGCCTCGTCACGCCCTTCTTCGACGCGGTGGCCGGTGCGCGGCTGGACCGGCGCTGGGGGGCAGCGGGGCAGACGCGCGGTCATCTCGCCGTGGGCCTCCAGGGAATGGCCCCGTACCGGTTCGAAGTCGAGCCTACGCTTTACGTCAGCCACGAGGGCGACGTGTCTGCACAATTGAGCGCCGCGTACCACATCCTCTTCACGCAGCGGCTGGTGTTGGAGCCCGAGGTGGAGCTGAAAGCGGCCGTGCAGGACGTGCCCGAGTGGGGCGTCGGGGCGGGTGTCAATGGGCTCGACCTGGACCTGCGGCTGCGCTATGAGTTTCACCGCAAGTTCGCGCCGTACGTCGGCTACACGCACGACTGGAGGTTCGGCGAGACTGCCGACCTCACAGGGGGGGATACCACCAGTGGCGCCTTCGTCTTCGGGGTGCGCGTCTGGCGCTGACGCGCCGGGGGGGGGCCGCCGCGGGCCCCACAGCGTTTCATTCACCAACAGAGACCATTCCAAAGGGAGGATTGCACAATGTCGCGTTCATGGAGGCGGACGTGAACGCTCCGCTTCGCGGCGAGCAAGGGGGCACCTTCACGCACACCTTCGCTGAGCCCGGCGAGTACCGGTACGAGTGCACGCCGCACGCGGGAGTGGGGATGCGCGGCGTGGTGATCGTGGAAAAGGGCTGACGCGGCGGCGTTTCCGTCGTCAACGTCAGGTGGTCCGGGGGCGCCGACGCCTAAGTAGATCAGCACAAATACG
>CAZRPQ010000212.1:0-5050 GCA_964601725.1 uncultured Salinivenus sp.
CGTTAATCCCCGTAATTTCCGAGAAGGCCGGTGCGAGGGTGGAGGACTCCCACTTATGGGTCTTAATGGTCTCGGCCACAGACTCTACGTCTTGACCGCGGAGACCCTCAGCGTTTTGGGCAAACCAGACCAACTCGTCGATCTGCTCCTTCAGCGTAAGCACCGATGGCTGGAACTTGATCGCGTACTTCACCGCGGCCTGTTCCCGTTCGTTGAGCGGACCGTACTCACTCTCGGCATAGTCGCGAGCCTCCTGTTCCGTGATGTCCGGATAGTTCGGCTCGTCGGGGAAGTCCTGAGCCTGCGCCGACGCGAGCGGCTGAAACACTAAGGCCGCGAGGCACAAGCTGAGCGCAGAAAAGAAAATATGAGAGAGGGGTTTCGTGTTGTAATTCCTCATGGTGAGATCACCTTGGGTAATGAAGTTAGCAGTCGAGAGTAGTCGATCTTCGCGGGGCAGTCGATTTCACGACGAGGCCGTAACCCCAGGTAAAAGGACGGACCGCGGTCTCCCGGCCTACGGAGTCTTGTACCGAAGAGGAAGCCCTCTCAGGCTGGTGAGTGGGAAGGAACCTGGGTCGTGCCATCAAGTGCCTCAATCCATCGGGTGGCGGGCCCCTAATCGGTAATCTGAGATGAACAACTGCTCTTACATCACAGCACGGATTAGGACGCCGAGCACTCGCACCCGCGGGGGGGTAGGATTGCAAGCGCTTCCGTACTCACGTACGTCGGCGCGTGCGTCTCTTCATCAAGCTATTCTAGATAATAGAAAGCGCTTTTCTTCATCGATAGTCCAATCCTCCAAGAAAATGATTCCATCTTCCCAAAGTGGATGCCGGATCTGTTTCGACAGCGTGGAATCATCGGCAACAACACCAGCGGGTGGAGAGTGCATCGACTCCTCTTTTCAGCAGAGCCCAACATATGTCGTTAAAAAAGGGTGATCGTGCCAACAATTGAGAAGATCCCAAGGACGAGCACCCCCCAGACGGCCGTTGTTCCGAAGAACATAAGCCACAGGCAAAATATTATTCCTGTGATCAGAAGTCCCATAAAGAACCGGTCGCCACGAGTCGTCTCGATGGGTAGAAGAAGTCCCTCGCGGGCCCATCCGGGATCTCTCATGTCCCAGAAGGTCAGTCCAATCAACAGGAAGATGATCGTGCCGAGGAAAATGAGCGTCGACACGGTCCACTGCATCCACGAGGGAGGAAGAGCATCAAGCATGGAGTCCGGTGTGGTTGAGTGAAATCAGGCCCTCCCCACGGGCCCCACGTCCGAGATGGGTGAGGCCCGGGGGAGGGTGCGCAGGGAAGAACGAACGTGGGTAACGAGAAGTCGGGCGTGCGAGGCCCCGTAGCGGTTAGACGCGCCCCATCGAGAAGCCGGTGGCGAGCAGGTCGCGCACGAGGTACACAATGATGGCCCCCGGAATCATGGCGAGGACGCCGGCGGCCCCGAGGACGCCCCAGTCCCATCCTCCAGCCCCGAGGCTCCGTGTAAGCGTCACCGTGATCGGCTGCGCCGCCTCGTTGGTCAGCGTGCGGGCCAGCAGGAGCTCCACCCAGGAGAACATGAACGTGAAGAAGGCCGTCACGGCGATGCCGGGTGTGATGAGGGGGAGAAAGATGTTCCAGCAGAAGCTCGGGAAGCTGTGTCCGTCAATGAACGCCATCTCGTCGATCTCCTTCGGAATCCCGGACATGAACCCTTCTAGAATCCAGATCGCCAGGGGCAGGTTAAACAGGCAGTGCGCCAGGGCCACGGCCCAGTAGGTGTCGATCAGGTTCAGGTTCGAGTACAGAATGAAGAACGGCACCATGAAGGCGGCCGGCGGGGCCATCCGGTTCGTGAGGAACCAGAAGAACAGGTGCTTGTCCCCCCGGAAGTCCCACCGCGAGAACGCATACGCCGCGGGAAGGGCCGTTACCGTGACGAACACCACGTTCATCACGGCAATCGAGATCGAGTTGATGTACCCGTCCCGCCAGAAGCTGGAGGTGAGAATCTCCTCATAGTTTGCAAAGGTGAAGTTGTGGGGATAGAAGGTAAGAGACTGGAGGATCTCAGAGTTCGGCTTGAACGACATATTGACCATCCAGTATATTGGTATCATGAGAAATACCAAGAACAGGACTAAGTAATATTGCTTTTTCATTGGTCACTACCTGCACCTTGTCCGAGATTAAGCATGATGATGTACAACACGAATGAGAGGAGGATCACAATGAAGAAATAGATCAGGGTCGTCGCGGCGCCTCTGCCCATCTGGAATCCTCCAATGGCCATTCGTGACGTGTACGTGCTCAGGAACGTGGTTGCGCTGCCCGGGCCGCCGCCGGTGAGCACGAAGGGTTCGGCGTAGATCTTGAACGAGTCCATCAGCCGCAGGAGCACGGCGATGATGAGGACGCCCCGGATGTTGGGAAGCGTCACGTAGCGAAACGTCTTCCAGGGGGAGGCCCGGTCGATCTTGGCGGCCATGTAGTACTCTTCGGGGATGGCCTGAATGCCGGCGTAGCAGATGAGCACCACGAGGGGGGTCCAGTGCCAGATGTCCATGGCCAATACGGTCCACCAGGCATCCCCGGTGAATTGGCTGACGTTGTAGTTATACCCGACCCAGCTGAACAGTTCGGGGAGGACGCCGATGTCGGAACGGGTAAACACGCGCCAGATGATGCCGACGACGTTCCAGGGAATGAGCAGGGGGATGCCGAGGAGGACGAGGCTCACGGCCGCGCCTGTGCCCTCACTGGGCATACAAACTGCCAGGGCCAGGCCCAGGGGAATCTCCGTGATGAGCACGAGGCCACTAAAAAGAACTTGGCGTCCTAGGGCCCCCTGAAAGGACGGGTCCTGAATGATTGCCACAAAGTTTTCGAGCCCCGAGAAGTACGGCTGTGTACCCGGGAGGAGGGTAAGCTGGGAGTAGTTCATCACCGTAATGAGGGGGAGGAAGGCACTGATCGAAACCAGAAGCAGTGCCGGCAGCAGAAATAACCAGGGACGTTGTTTCATCGTAAAAGCAGAGTCCGATCAAAAAAACGCTAGGGGCCGAAAGGAACGGGTACCTCTCAGGCCGCATTTACGGCCTCCTGTTGGTGGAAAAATCGGATGTCATCGGGCGGGAAGCTCATCCAGATTGAGGCCTCCTCGTCGATCGCGTAGTCGTGGGCCACGCGGGCCTTCACTTCCACGTCGGTGTCCTCGAGCGTGACGGTTATGATTTGATAGCCGCCGATCATCTCCACCTGGTCGACCGTGGCGGGAAGATGGCCCGTCTCGTCCTCGGGGGCCGTAAGCTCCACGGTCACGGAATTGGGCCGCACACCGAGGTGACAGTCCGTCCACGACGAGTCGATCTCGGTCTGGAGCTCCTCGGCCAAGGGCACTGAATGGGGGCCGAGTTGGGCGTGGGGCGCCCCGTTCTCCGCTGTGAGGTCGCACTCGAGAAGGTTCATGCCCGGGCTCCCGATAAAGTGGCCGATGAAGGTGTTCACCGGGTTTTGGTAGAGGTTCTCGCCCGTGTCGTACTGGACGAGGTTTCCATCCCGCATGATGGCCACCTTTTCGGCGAATGTGAGGGCCTCGTGCTGGTCGTGTGTCACGTAGAGGGCCGTGATCTCGAATTCCTGCTGGGCCTCCTTCACGCGGCGGCGAATCGTGAGCTTGCGGGAGGGCTCCACGTCCGTCATCGGTTCGTCGAACAGGATGGCGGACGTGTCGGCGCGGATGATGCCCCGGCCCAGGGCCACCAGCTGGTTGAGCTCAGGCCCCAGACCCGCAGGACTGCTGTGGAGGATGTCGTGCAGTTCCAGCAGGTCCGCGATCCGTTCGATGCGGTCCTCGATTTCGGCTTCCGGGACGCCGCCGTTCCGCAGGGGAAAGGCGAGGTTTCCGTACACGTCCATCGAGTCGTAGATGACGGGAAACTGGAACACCTGCGCGACGTCCCGCTCGGCCGGGGACTGCTCAGTGACGTCTTCTCCGTCAATGAGCACCTGGCCCTCGGTGGGGGTGAGCAGTCCGGAGATGATCTGGAGCAGGGTGGTTTTCCCGCACCCCGACGGCCCCAGCAGCGCGTTGGCGGAGCCGTCTTCCAGCTCCAGATCCACGTGCTCGATGGCTACCGTTTCGTCCGCGGTGCCCTCATCGTAGACGTGCCGTATGTTACGAGCTTCAATCTGAGCCATGTGACGACATCAGTCTGTTTATGAGAAGGATGGAACCTTGTCGCCCGTTGCAATAAGGTCCTCCGATTCGAAATCAAAGACGTACAGCTTCCCGGGGTCGATGGTGAAGGACAGAGCCGTGCCGGGATCCAGGTGCAGCGGCCTCGGGCTCAGCGCATAGATCTCCGTGTCCTGGTACTCCAGGTGGAGCGTGCTGGTGGACCCGACGGTCTCCACAAACTCAAGGTCGGGATGGATCACGGGCTCGGCGTGGTCCCCGGCGCCCGACGCGGTGCCGTTTTCGACAAAGGCCATGTCTTGCGGACGGAAGCCGAGGTAATACTTTCGGTCCGGGGAGAGGGCCGGGAACGCGCCCGACGCGGTGCCCGCGGCGATGCGCGAGCCGTCCTCGAACTCGAACGACCGGTCGTTGCCCTCGCGTCTGAGCGTGGCCGGCAGGACATTCATGGGCGGCTCGCCGAGGAACTCGGCCACAGGGAGGTATTCGGGCTGGAAGTAGATTTCGTCCCGGGGCGCGTCCTGAATGATGTTCCCCTCGTGGAGAAACCCGATGTGGGTGGACATTGCGAGGGCGTCCCCCGCCTGCGGCGTGGCGTACACCACCGTCGTCTCTTGTTCTGAAAAGAGCCGCTCGAAGTCGCTCCGCAATTGCTCGCGCAGCTTGTAGTCGAGATTAGCCAGCGGCTCGTCCATGAAGAGATAATCGGGCTCCTTAATCAGGGCCCGGGAGATGGCCGTGCGCTGGGCCTCCCCGCCGCTGACCTCCTCAGGGAGGTTGTTCAGGATGTGGCTGATCTGCAGCATCTCGGCGGTCTCCTCCACGCGCCGATCGATCTCTTCCCGCGAATAGT
>CAZRPQ010000213.1:0-5044 GCA_964601725.1 uncultured Salinivenus sp.
CCTCGGGAAAGCGCTCCAGCCCCTCGTCGATTCGGTCGTTCAGCGCCTCAATGTATTTCGGGTACGTCGCGTACTCGAAGACCGAGGTGGTGGGCCAGGCCGGGATCTCACCCGCCTTTTCCAACTCGTGCCAGTAGACGAGGGACGCGCCCGTCGTGGTCTTGGAATACTGCGGGTAGAGGGGAAGCAGGACGACCTTGTCCACGCCATCCTCCTGCATCTGTGTCGCCGTCTGCTCGCTGGTCGGCTCCCAGTACCGCATGGCCATGTAGGTCTTGAACGTGGCGCCCGTCTGCGCGGCATATTGCTCGTTGAGTTGGTGCTCCAAGTTGTCCGCCTGCTCGCGCGTGAGCGGATTGATGGGCGATCCCCCGTCGTCGCTGATCTCTTTGTAGTCCTCCACAACCGACTTGGAGCGGAAGTACGAGATGATCTTGGAGAACGCCTGTCGGACGCGCCCGCGGGCCTGAAAGTAGACAACCTCCGAGAAGTCGATGATCGCCGGATCCATAAACAGGTTGTAGAGGAACGGCTGTACCGCCTCCTCGCCGTCGGGGCCGCCCAGGTTGAGAAGGACGACGCCGACCGTGTCGCCCGACTCCACGCCGAGCTTGGCGGAGGGAAAGAACTCGCCCTCTACCAATCGGGGGTCGCTGTTGTATCCTTCGCGGTCGTAGCGCTGGATGAACTCGTACGGCGTCATTTGATCGGGGCGGCTTCGTTGTAGAAGAGAGAGCTAAAACGACTGGTTTTCGAACGGAACTGGGGCCCGGAAGACTCCCCCGATGGCCCATTTGTTGCAAATGCGTTTCGGTGTTCTCGCAACGGGAAGAGACCGTTGTTCGGTTCCAGATTCCCGGCCGATTGACAATTGCGGCGGCCCTGGGGCGGAAGGGACAAAACACCTGCCGGGGTACAGAATACGCCCCTTGCGAATCATCTTCAATTCATTCCCAATGCGGGCAGATCCATGGCGATTTCTCGACGTCAGTTCCTTGCCTTCGGCGCCGCCGGGGTGGCCACGCTGGCCACACGACCTTCAGTTGCGGCATTGGGGAACGATGGGTGGCAGGCAGGGCCGTCGTTGCCCTGGGCCACGCAGGAGGTCTACTGTACGACGTGGAACGGGCAGATCGTAGTGGCGGGCGGCCTCCGCTCTGGGGCCGACAGCGCGCGCCGGTTCGCGACCCTCAACGGAACGGTCCTCTTCGACCCGTCCACGGAGACATGGACAGAGGGACCGGACCTTCCGGCGCCGAGACACCACATCATTCTCGGACGCGCGGGCGACACGGTATACGGGTTTGGCGGGTTCGTGGGCGAGACCTTGCGCGATGGCTTTCAGTTTCGGGACGACGTGTACGCATTCGACGGGACGGAGTGGGCCCGAATCGGAGAGATGCCCGCGCCGCTCGGGGAAACGGTCGCCCTGTCGGTCGACGGGCGCATTCACCTCGTCACGGGAAGCCTGCACCCCGGCGACGGCGCGTCGCAGGGCGCATCTCGCACGCACCTAATCTATGAGCCCGACGCCGATGCCTGGTCCGAGGCACGACCGGTGCCCACGGCCCGAAGCAGCGCCACCGGGGCCGTCATCGACGGGCACCTCTACGTCGTAGCCGGTCGCCGCACCGACGACGGGGTCACCAATCTCGGCGCGCTGGAGCGGTACAGTCCGGACACAGACATGTGGACCGAACTGCGCCCGCTGCCGCAGCCGTCTGGGGGACTGGCGGGGACGGCGCTCAACGGCACGCTCTACGCCTTCGGCGGAGAGTATTTTTCGGAGGGCGGGGGCGTGTACGAGCGCACCTGGGCGTATGACCCGGCGACGGACACCTGGACCGAGCGCGCTCCCATGCGCAGACCCCGGCACGGGCTCGCGGGCACCGCCCTCAGCGAGCAAATCTTTGCCATCGGAGGCAACACCGCTGCCGGCATCGGCGCCGCCACCTCGTCCGTCGTCGAGACACTGTCCCCCTCCGACGATTGACAGCACAAACTGGTTGTCCCGCCCCGCCCATCCCCCGTGACTCGCCGAACGAAGCTCAGCACGCCGCGTTGAACCTGTCGTACTCATTTCCGCCTCATCCTTTTCCCCCATGACCGTTGACGTCTACACCGACATTGCCTGTCCCTGGTGCTACGTGGGCCGTGCCCGGCTGAGGGAGGCGCTCGACCAGCGTCCTCGCCTCGACGTGTCTCTTCGATGGCGGCCCTTCCAGCTTCAGCCCGACATGCCGGCGGAGGGGCGTGACTTCCGGTCCGTGCTTGAAGAGAAGTTCGGGGGCTGGAGCCGCGCCCAGCAGATGTTCGACCGTATTCGCCGGATGGGGAGCGAGGAGGGCCTCACGTTCGATTTCGACGCAATCGAGGTGGCGCCCAATACGGCCGACGCGCACCGGCTCGTCCTCTGGGCCCAGGACCGGAACAGATGCGGGGCGATGGCCACCGCACTGTTCCGGGCGTACTTCTCGGACGGACGGAATGTCTCAGATCGGGAGGTGCTCATGGATTGTGCCGCTGAAGCCGGGCTCGAGGCAGGTGCTGTACAATCGTTTCTGTCCGGGAATGAGTACGCCGACGAGGTCCGTGCGAGCCAGCAGCAGGCACAGCGACGAGGCATCACCGGCGTCCCGTGTTATGTCTTTGGGGAGAAGCACGCCGTAATGGGAGCACAGTCCGTCGAGGCCCTGACAGACGCGCTTGACACAGCCGCGGCAGCGGCGTCCGCCAGCGAGTAGATCGGGAGAGGTGGCTCCTCCAACTCCGACGAACACACTCCGGCCAGTCTCATCCCCCGATGTGTGGCCGAAAGCCCGTTGCCTTCGACATTTGCTGTGCCGTATTGGCCCGTATTGTAGCTTCGAACAAAGGGCATCTGCATGGCGTGAGCGCTGTCGCCCCCCATCCCTTCCGAATCCGAACCACTGCGCTGAGTCAATAACTGAGCCGAGTCAGTATGGGTCGAACACGCATCATGTCTCCGGAGCGGGTCCGGCGCACGCTCCGGCGCCTGGCCTACGAGATCATCGAACACAACCGTGGCGCCGACTCGCTCGAACTTTTCGGCATTCAGCGAAGTGGAGTGCCGCTCGCCCACGCCGTCACAGAGGAAATCAACGTTGTGGAGGAGACGATCCTCGAGGCCCACGGCCTCGACGTGACGGCCTTCCGAGACGATCGTCCCGATCTCGACCCGCCAGAGTCCCCCCCGCACGACGTAGAGGTGACGAGACGGGACGTCATTCTCGTCGATGACGTGCTGTTTACAGGACGCACGGCCCGCGCTGCCCTGGACGCGGTCCTTCAGTATGGGCGACCGCGCAGCATCCAGCTCGTCGTGCTCATTGATCGGGGACACCGCGAATATCCCATTCAGCCCGACTGCACGGGACGCTCCCTTCAGACGAAGCACCAGGAGCAGGTCATCGTGGAAACCGACGAGGATTTCGCCGTGTACGTCGAGGACTGAACGAGGCTTGGGGGAGGACGGTTTTCAGTTTGCAGAGGCTGTCGTATCTCGATCGTTCACCTCGGGTTCGGGCACTTCGGTCGAGTCCTCCGTAGGAAAGAGCCGAATTTCCGTTCCGGCTCGCACCTCTGTGTCCGGCGCTTGGCCCTGTCTCAGAACGAACCGCTTCGTCGCGGACGTATCGGCGGCGGGCGATGTGTCTTCGGTCGACGCCGACGTGCGCGAATCGACGACGACGGTCCGGAGCTCCCGCTGGAGCAGAAGACGTTTCCCTTCCTCGACAGTTCGCCCAACGACGTTCGGCACCTGAACGGTATCCGTGCCAAGTCCAGTGCTGTACCAGAGGTCTACGGTCCCCCCCTCTTTGAGAGAGTCGCTAGGCTCCGGCTGCTGTCGAGTGATCGTGTTCGGATAGGGGGAGGGGATGGAATCCGAGCTGACTGTTCCTACCTTAAGCCCGAGCGACGACACTCGGTTTTTGGCCTCCCGGACCGATATGCCATTCAGATCGGGAACGTCGACCACAGGCACCGTCCCCGCGTTGACGGTCAGATACACGCGGCGTCCCGGCTTTACGTCGGAGTTTGGCGGGGGATTTTGGTCGACAACTGCATTCTGCTCAACGTTGGGATTGTAGCGACCGACTTGACGCTTGATACTCAGATTTCGATTCTTGAGGCGTTTCTTCGCTTGGCTGAAGGATTGGTCTTCCACGTCGGGTACACGAACGTCCACTCCGTGACGCGTGTACGAGGGCATGATTACGGCATCGACCAGAAAATACGCCCCAATGCCAAGGAGCAAAAGGCCCCCGAGCCCTCCCCAAAAATAGGAATTTCGAAGGAGGGTGCGGAGCCAGTGAAAGGCTGGCTTAAACGTGCGGGGGAGGCGCATTGCCGAGGAAGCGTGTGGAGGAGAAGGGGTGCCGAGACGATCTAGATGCTAAACCAGCGCTCCGGACTAAGAAGGCCTGTTCTTGTTCGGCACGTCGGCAGAGTAACATAAATGGAGCCGTGCAGTTTCCGGCCCTGGCACGTGCACAAGACGGGTAATGCCCGACCGCCGAAAGGGTCCACTCGTTCTTGACACGTCAGTTTGGAACAGCACAGAGATGATTGTGTCTAACGCTGTCCCCAATGGGAGAGGGGATGCTGATGAAGCGTCCCCCTCCTGGGGAAAAGAGGCCCCGCAGTGATTTAACCTTGATTCACGCAGTGGGCAGAAACCAAGTCCCCCTCGCTGAGTCTAATGCGGGTGCAATCAAGCGACGGAGCAGAACCTCATCCCTTCCCACCCAGAAGCAGGAAGGAAGAAGATCGATCCTTTCTGAGAAGATGTGAAAAGGATGGGCTTTGCCTTGACAAAGAAGGGAGTTCTCCGTACTGTAAGAGTCCGCGCTTAGCGAAAAAATGCCAGCGCGGCATTGTTCTTTGACGGAATTGGAAGCATAGCGAGTCCTTGTCGGTTCCTTTTCGCCTTCACGGCGAGAAGCGAATGCGATCGAGCTTGATCCAGACTTTCCTACTACGGAGAGTTTGATCCTAGCTCAGGACGAACGCTGGCGGCAGG
>CAZRPQ010000214.1:0-5036 GCA_964601725.1 uncultured Salinivenus sp.
TCATCTGCTCGACGGCCCCGGCCGTAAAGTCACTCGGCACGGCGTCGACCGGAAGGCCCCAGCCCGCAATCATAATGCCCGTCTGCCCGGTCGGGACGAACGCAGAATCGAGCCCGCGTTCCCGCGCAGCGTTTGTCAGTTCGAGGGCGGCGGTCTTCTTGCCCACCGCACAGTCGGTGCCCACCGCCAGCACCACGGTGGCCGCCACCTCGTCGGCGACGCCCCGGCTCACGGGCAGGTCGTCGGGCGGTTTGCGCACGTCCCAGATCGCCGCGTCGTGGGCCTCGGCGAGCGCCGCAAACTCCTCGTCCGCCTGCAAGAAGTCGTGCAGGCCGGCCATCACGGTGCAGCCCCGCCGCAGCGCCGCGCGAATGTCCGGGCGCCAGTCCTCGTCGAACCGTCCCCCGACGTTGGCCACCCCGATCGCGAGCCCATCGACCGTCGCCTCCACCTCGTCCATCCGGGCGACAATCGGGGCGTCCGGCCCGCCGGGCAGGACGTCCGGGACCCGCCGTCCGGCGTGGGACCGGTCGATCACCGCCCGCACGTCGTAGTCCCCGTAGCGGATCAGGCCCAGGGCCGTCTTGGCCTGATCGTGGTCCGGAAACTTGTCGTGTGCCAAGAGAGCGATTCGCTCCATGGGTGCTCCGATTTCTCGACTGAGATTTAACGGGCAGTCGCCCTGCGCCGTAGTTCCGACAGTTGACGTTCAGGGTTCCCCGTTCGATAATGAAGGGCCCGCTTTCCGCGTTCAGGCCCCTTTGATTTTGTGACTGAATGTGTTCTCCGTCTGATGGGGGGAGGCTTTCTCCTGATCCTCCTTCTCCCCGGGATGAGCCGGGCCGCCGACTCCACGGCGGCCCCCGCGCTGCGCGTCATGTCGTACAACATCCGGTACGACAATCCCGCCGATACGGGCGCGGTGGATTGGACGAGCCGGCGCGACAAGGTCGCCAGCATGATTCGCTTCCATGGCGCAGACGTGGTGGGAACCCAGGAGGGGAAGCTTCACCAGGTCATGGACCTTGAAGACCGACTGCCCGGCTACGAGTGGATTGGGGTCGGGCGCCGGTCCGGCGGCGACGAATTCTCGGCGCTGTTCTACGACACACGCCGCCTCATCCTCCTCGACCACGACACCTTCTGGCTCTCCTCGACCCCCAACGAGCCGGGAAGCAAAAGCTGGGGGGCGGCCCTGCCGCGGATTGCCACCTGGGCCCGGTTCCAGGACCGACGCTCCGGAGACACGCTCTTTGTGCTCAATACGCACTTCGACCATGAGAGCGCGGAGGCCCGGGCCAAGAGCGCGCGGCTCATCGGGGAGACCGTCGGGGCCCTCTCCGAAGACGATCCGATCCTCGTGATGGGAGACTTCAATGCACCGCCCTCGGCGCCTCCATACCAGATCCTCACCCGCTCCGGGAAAGACGCGCCTCCAGTGCCGCTTCGAGACGCCCTGGAGGCCTCCGAGCAGCCCCATCACGGACCCGTCTCTACCTACAACCACTTCGAGTCCACCGTCCGGCCCGGCCGGCGGCTCGACTACATCTTCGTCGGGCCGCGCCTCGTGGTCCGGCGACACGGGCACCTTACGGGCCGGTGGGACGGACCGTACCCGTCGGACCACCTGCCGGTGCTGGCGGAGGTGACGATTCAACCGTCGACGCAACACTGATCGCCATGCCCCACGGCCCCGGCCTGCTTTTCTCCCGCCGCAGCACGAGGAAGACCCCATGGGTCGGGCCGTCCGGCCCTTCCAGCACGCGCGGTTCGCGGCGCCGGACCTGCCATCCGCGGTCCGACCACAGTTGAAGGAGGGCCTCCAGATCAATGCCGGGCGTCGCTGATTTTCGCCACACGAGCACGGTCGTCGGTTCTGGCGGACTCTCTGTGCGGGGCGCGTCTGTGTCCGATACGTTGGATTGAGGGGGAGACATGGCGTCCTCTCCGGGCTGGGACGGGAACGGGCGTCTGCTCGGCGTCGGAGCAGTCGGTGGACGCGTACGTCCGGCCCGTTACGCCGCCCCTTCTCCCTGCAGGACGAACGTGATCTTGGTGTGGACCCGGTACGCCTGAATTTCCCCGTCCTCGACGACGGCGCGGTAGTTGTCGACGTACACGTTCTGGATGTTGGAAATCGTTTGGGAGGCCTCCTCCACGGCGGCTTCGGTGGCGTCCTCCAGGGTATCGCCTTCAGCGAGGAGTTCGATGGACTTTGCGACGGATGACATAGGATCTGTGGCGTTGGTGGAACAGAACGATGGTGACCACGCGGATGCCGTGGGGTTCAGCGTCGGCGTGGCCTTGCACCTTCCCCGGCCGGATCGTCTGGGTCGAGCTTCGGCCGGAAAGATGCTGCATACGAAGGTACCACACGTTCGGCAGAACTGCCGTGGGTACTGGGCATGCCGGCGTGTAGTGCTTCCTCCCACGAACGGGTGGAGACGATTCCCACACGTCCGGGGGCTAGAGGGATGGGGTGCGGACGGTGATTTCGGCGAAAGTCAGGATTGGCAAATGTGTTACCACACGCACCGCCGTCCGCCGGACCCCGGCCCGGCTCTTCCTCTAGAAAACCCTCCCTCGTGGGGCGTTTTCTCTCCAAAACCGCTGCGTGGGAGACGGGACCACGACCGGCAACCGCGTTTCCCTCAATTCCGTTCAGGCTCATGGCCGCTCACAGGCATTCGATCGTACGCAGAACCGTCCTAGACACTATTGGTGTGCTCGCCGTGTGCGTGCTGGTTCTTGCGGGGCGCCCGGACGCCCGTGCGCAGCAGATTGCCGCCACGGTCGACTCGACCGCGAGCGTGATCGACTACACCGGCTCGGCGCCGCTACACGACTGGACCGGGACGAGCCGGGACGTCGCGGGCCGATTCGTCCTCGACCCCAATCACGCCGACAGCAGCCGCGCCTCCATTCAGGTGCCGGTCTCGACCTTCGACAGCGGCAACGATCGACGCGATCGCAAGATGCGGGAGGTGACCGACGCCGAGGACTACCCGCTCGTCCGGTTCCGCGCAACCGACATCCGTCCCCTCCGCTGGGGCCGCACGAACGACGGGCGGGCCGGGCGGTGGCGGGCCACGGGCACCCTGACCTTCCACGGACAAACCCATTCCGTCGATGCGCCGGTCCGCGTCCGCGTGGGGGAAGATTCCGTGTACGCCCGGGCTCAGTTTGCCATCTCGCTAACCCGCTTCGAGGTGGAGCGGCCCTCGCTGCTCTGGGCGTCGATCGGCGACACGATCCGCATCGACGCGCGCATCAAGGGACTGATCGAGGAGCCGTCGAGCGCAGCCCGGCAAGGCAGCCCCTCCCCGAGTGCTGTGACGGAGACACCTCTGGATGCAACCAGTGCGTCCCGGCGCGCGAGCAGGAGCGTCGGCCTCCCCGCCGAACAATTCCGTGGCGGGATCAGTGCCCCGATTCTGACGTGCGACGCGGTCCTATCTTCTCATCCTCTCCTCAAATGCCCGACGCGGACGACCGGTACATCCCCATCGAGGACTACGCCCTCATCGGCGACTGTGCGAGCGCCGCTCTCGTGGGGAAACACGGCTCAATCGACTGGCTCTGCTGGCCCCGCTTCGACAGCCCGTCGATCTTTGCGGCCCTCCTCGACGCCGACGACGGCGGGCACTTTCAAATCCGGCCGGTGGGGGACTTCACGGTGGAGCGGCGGTACCTCCCCGACACGAACGTGCTGGAGACCACCTTCACGACGGACACCGGGGTGCTCCGGCTGACGGACCTGATGCCGGTGGCGGACCGCGAGGCGTACCGGCGCGAGCTGTGGCCCGAGCACGAACTCCTCCGTCGGGTCGAGTGTGTGGAGGGCACGGTGGAGGTCGGGGTCGTCTGCGATCCGCGGCTCGAATACGGAAAAACCGATCCGCCGCTAGAGGACCGCGGCCCGCACGGCTTTTTCTACAACCACGAGGGGGCCGTCCTCATCGTCCGGAGCGAACTGCCACTCACCCGGTCCCGCGGGCGGGGCGCCCTCTACGGGCAACAGACCCTCCGCGAGGGCGAGTGCCACGTTCTCTCGCTCGCGTTCGACGAGGGCGAGCCGGCCGTCCTCCCCCTCCTGGGCGAGCACGCCGAGCGCAAGCTGGCCCGCTCGATCGACTACTGGCGCGGCTGGGCCGATCGTTGTGCCTACGAGGGGCCGTACCGCGACGCGGTGGTGCGGAGCGCGCTCACGCTCAAGCTCATGACGTTTGCCCCGTCGGGCGCCATCGTGGCGGCCCCCACCACGTCGCTCCCCGAGGCCATCGGTGGGGAGCGCAACTGGGACTACCGCTACTGCTGGCTGCGCGACGCGGCCCTCACGCTGCGGGCCCTCTACGAACTGGGCTATGAGGCGGAGGGGCGCGCCTTTTTCTCGTGGCTCCTGCACGCCACCCGCCTCACGGCCCCGGAGCTCTCCGTGCTCTACGACGTGCACGGCAATTCGGGCGTGGAGGAGAAGACGCTCTCTCACCTGGAGGGCTACCGCCAGTCGCCGCCGGTCCGCATCGGCAACGGCGCGCACGGCCAGCTCCAGCTCGACACCTACGGCGAGCTCATTAGCGCGGCCTACGAGTTTGTGCGGCGCGAGGAGCGGCTCGACACCTGGCATGCGGCCCTCCTGTCGGCCCTCGGCGACGAGGTGTGCGAGCGGTGGCAGGCGCCGGACGAGGGCATCTGGGAGGTGCGCTCCGGGCGCCACCACCACACGTTCTCGAAGGCCCTGTGCTGCGTGGCGCTGGAGCGGCTCGTGGAGTTGCACGAGGCCGGCTACCTGCGGGTGGACACCGATCGGTACCGGAACGAGGCCGAGACGATTCGGGCCGCCGTGGAGGAGCAGGGCTACAACGAAGCGATGAACAGCTACGTCGCCACGTTCGGCGGGGACCGGGTGGACGCGAGCCTGTTGTTGCTCCCGTTCTACGGCTACACCGAGGCCACCGCGCCGCGCATGGAATCGACGTTCGCCCGCCACCACGAGGAACTGGCGCAGGACGGGCTCCTGTACCGCTATCCGCCCG
>CAZRPQ010000215.1:0-5034 GCA_964601725.1 uncultured Salinivenus sp.
TAGGCGTTCATCGTGGTCAGGAGTTGTGCGCCCCGCAGCACGAGGTGCGGCGCGTGCTGGGCGTCGTCGTTCAGGTGGTCGCCGAGGAGGGCACTCCATCCGCCCGTGAGGATCAGGAGCGGCGTATCGGGCAGGGACTGTGCGAGGCGGTCCTCCATGCCGCGGACGCTGTCGACGAGTCCCCCCATGATGCCGCTCTGGAGCGCCGTCTGGGTCGATCGGCCCACGGGCGTCTCTGGGAGCGTCAACGGGACCTCCGGCAGCTGTGCGGTGCCCGCACGGAGCGCCTCTCGCACGAGGGCCGGCCCCGCCCCAATGGCCCCGCCCTGGTAGCGGCCGTCCCGATGGACCACCTCGTAGTTCACCGCTGTGCCGGCGTCCACGACGAGCACGCTCCGGGACGCGTTGCGCCCGTAGTGCACCCATCCGGCGGCGGCCGCGGCCAGGCGATCCGTCCCCAGCGTGTCTGGGGTGTCGTAGTCAAGGACGAAGGGGAGATCCATCCCCGGATGAACGGAGGTGACCGGGGCCCTCGTGAGGGACTGCAAAGCGCTCGTCACTGCCTCCGTGCGGGCGGGCACCACGGACACGAGGCCGACGCGGTCAACCTGCACGTCGCTGAGGTGTGGGGCGAAGGCGTCGTGCCAGTAGGCGTCTTTCCGCTCCGTCGAGGAGGGGGCGGGCGGGTCGACGGAGAAGACCTGAGCGAGCTCGTCTCCCTCAAAGAGCCCCCCCTTCACGGCGCTGTTTCCGAGGTCGAGGGTGAGGAGCATTTCTGCGTGTGGGCGTGTTTTCGTGTGGGCGTTTGGGTGTTCGAAAGAACAGCTCAGGATTCGACCTGTGGGCTGCTCGGAATGCATCCAGAGTGTTGGGCAGAAGACCAAGAGGAGCGTTTCTCCCTGAAGGAAATCGGTCGCCTCGTTTCGAGGGGCCCGCTCCAGACTCAGAAGTGCTCTATAACTGGGAGTGACGGACGCCTGCACGCACGTACGCCTAGACACTCACACTGCCCATGCGCATCAGTGCTGAGTCGTCACGTCGCCCGCGTGCACCGTTTCCATCCCCTCTGCCGTGCGAAGGCGCAGCGCCCCGGTGTCCGTGATGCCCTCCACCGTGCCGGAGAGGGTGCGGTCCGTCCCCGGCACGCGCAGGGTCGTCCGTTCGTGGAGGGACGTGAGGCGCTCCTCGAACGCGGTGCGGACGGTCTCTCCCGACGGTCGTTGGGACTGGATGGCGTCGTACCGGCGTTCGAGGGCCGCCAGGAGGCGGGCCAGGAGGTCGGCCCGTGGCACGGGGCGGCCCGTCGTGAGGCGGAGCGACGTGGCCGTGTCGGCGAGGGCGTCGGGGAAGTCGGTCTGGTTGACGTTGAGCCCGACGCCCAGGATGACGACCGTGTCGCCATCGGAGAGCGGGAGGGACGACTCCAGAAGGATGCCACAGGTCTTTCGGCCCTCCAGGAGCACGTCGTTGGGCCACTCGATGGCGGCCCGGTGAGGGTGCACAAAGGCATCGATCGTCTCGGCGACGGCCACGCCCGCAGCTACGGTGATCAGACTGAGCCGATCGGGGTCCAGTTTCGGCCGGAGGACGACAGAGAAGAGGAGGTTCTGCCCCTTGTCGGCCGTCCAGGGACGCCCGTGGCGGCCGCGGCCGGTCGTCTGGTATTCGGTGAGCACCACGGCTCCGTCGGGGGCTTCTTCGGTCGCCCAGTCTGCGGCCCGCTCATTCGTGGATTCCACCTCTTCAAGCCCTCGCATCGCGCGCCCGAAGCGGTCGGTCGAAAGCCGGTCCTGAACGTCTTCGACGAGGGGAAGGGGCATGGCAGCTTGCGTACTGAATCGGAAGCTGGGTCGACGCTGTGTCCCGTGGCGTATTGCGTGCTCTCTCGTTCGCCTTCTGTGCGCCGGACGGCGGCATCGCCGGAGCGCATTTCCGCGTCGGCTGGCGGAGCGAACGCGTGATGCATGACGAATCACGCATCATAAGCTATGAGAACGGACAGGTCAGGCACAGCATCCTACACTCCAGTGTTCTCCTTCGGTGTCTCGTACGCATAGTACGCCGACACGGTGCGGAACTGCCGGGGGGCGCGGAAGGGCACGCCGACGACGGCGCGGAAGCGGGTCAGGTGGGGGAGCCAGACGGCCTCGGCAGGCCCCGGGCCATCCCGATCGCTGCCGGGAGCGGGGCGGAGGCGAATCGTAATCTGGCTGTTCTCGCGAAAGAGCAGGATGCGGCTGGCCCGGACGGTGGTGAGGCCGACCAGCTCGTGCGACGAGCGATCGATCGTCAGCCGGGCATACCGAATGCCCTGGTCTTCCCCCCGCTCGTCCGAGCGTGCCTTCGCCTCGACTAGGAACACCGGGGTTCCGTCCCGGAGCGAGTCGCGGCGAAGCGCGTATCGGTAGGCCTCCTGTGTCCGCGGGGCGAGGTACGCCGGCTGGTCGGGCAGGGCCTGGGCCGCCAGGTTGGCGGGGTTCGCCGTGCGCCGCTGCGTAGGCGTGATGCCCGAGAGAAGGCCTCCCCTCCGGAACGACCCTGCCGAGTCGGCCCGCTGGACGGTGCCCGCTGCTGAGCCGGGCGGATACCGGAGCGTGAGCGTGCGGTAGGCGGTTGCGGTGCCGGTCGTGTCCAGTTGCTCGGTGCGAACGTGTCGCGTGACGGCGTACGCAGGGAGGCGGGCGAAGGACGAGTCGAACGCCGTTCGGTTCATGCGGGCGAGCACGGCGAGCACCGAGTCGCGCGACATCTCCGTCGTCGCAACCGTGTCGATCGTCCCGAACGGCGAGTGCGCGTCGGGCTGAGGGGCCTGGTCGGTGCAGCCCGTTCCCCCGATGCCGACCGCGAGGAGCAGCCCGCCCACCGCCATTTGTAAAAAACGGGCGCGTTTGGGGGGGGAGGGCTGCATCACTCGTCGTCGATTTATATGTTGGGACGCGATTCGGTATCGCTAGCACGGAACCGCCCAAAAGTTTCGGTTCGAGCGGGCTTCGTGAAGTCTTCGGCATCCACTCGCACAATCGGCGCCGCCCAAATGGAGACCCCGGCCCACGACTCTCCGTACGACGACGCCCTCAAGACGGCTGTGCGGGCGGCCCGCCAGGCCGCCGCCGTCATTCGCGATCAGGCCGGTCCGCTCGAAGACGTGCGGGCCAAGATGCGAAACGACTTCGTGACCGAAACCGACGAGAGGGCCCAGGCGGCCGTGGTCGAGACGCTCCGCGACGCCGGTCCGGACGATGCCGTCCTGGCGGAGGAGGGCGAGGAGCCCGCCTCGATCCCCACGGTCGTCGACGGACGCCGCTGGATCGTGGACCCGCTCGACGGCACCACCAACTTCATGCAGCAGGTCCCGCCCTATGCCGTAAGCATTGCGCTGCAAGAGAACGACGCCCTCGCCGTCGGCGTAGTGCTCGATGTCTCGCACGACGAGCTCTTTACCGCCGTGGCGGGGCATGGGCTTCAGGTGAACGGGCATCCCGCAGGCGTCAGCCAGACGGACACCTTCAGAGACGCATTCCTCGCGACCGGCTTTCCCTATCGCCGCTTCGAACACACAGAGGTGTACCTGGACGTGCTGGCCGACATTCTCCCGGCTACGCGGGGCGTGCGCCGACACGGGTCGGCCGCCATCGATCTGGCACGGCTGGCCTGCGGGCGGTTCGACGGTTTTTTCGAGACCGGCCTACGGCCGTGGGACGTGGCCGCGGGCGTTCTCCTCGTGCGTGAAGGGGGCGGATGCGTGACGGACTATCGCGACGCCGCCGGCCTGACGCCCCTGTTCGACCGCCAGGTGTGCGCCACCAACGGCCGGGTCCACGAGCCGCTGCTGAGCCACCTCGCTGCAATGGACGACGTGCGCCTGTGATGCGTGAGGCGTGAAACGGGAGGCGTGATCCCGGCTCCATCGGAGCTGGCCTCACGAGCCACGAATCACGGAGGAAAAGAGATCTTCGATACTGCTCTTTGCGTTTCTTCGAATTGAACTCGCTATGCTACCATGGACGGTTACGACCTGCTCGACGGAAAGACGGGCATCATTTTTGGAGCACTGAACGAAGACAGCATCGCCTGGTCAATTGCACAGGCCTGCGACCGCGAGGGGGCGGACTTTGTGCTCTCCAACGCCCCGGTGGCCCGCCGCCTCGGCTCGCTCGACGAACTCGCCGAAGAGACAGATAGCTCCATCATCTGGGCCGACGCCACCGACGACGAAGAGCTGGCCGAGCTCTTTGCGGAGGTGAAAGAGAAACACGGAAAGATCGACTTCATCGTCCATTCCATCGGAATGGGCGTAAATGTGCGCAAGGATGTTCCGTACGACGACCTCAACTACAACTGGTACGAGCAGACGCTCGACGTGTCGGCCGTGAGCCTGCACCGCATTGTCAACCACGCCCTCGACACTGAGACGATCGACGACGGCGGCTCCATCCTGGCCATGACCTACATCGGGGCTCAGCGCATCTTCTCAAAGTACTCGGAGATGGGCGACGCGAAGGCGCTGCTGGAAAGCATCGTGCGCTCCTTCGGCTACCGCCTGGGCGAGCGCGACATCCGCATCAACGCCATCTCACAGAGCCCCACGAAGACCACCGCGGGGGCCGGGATTGAGGGCTTCGACGCCATGTACGAGTTTGCCGAACGGGTCGCTCCCCTCGGCAATGCCTCCGCCAACGAATGCGCCGATTACGCCGTCACGCTGCTGAGCGACCTCACGCGCATGGTCACCATGCAGACGCTCTACCACGACGGGGGCTTCTCGAGCATGGGCATCTCCGACGAGATCGTGAAGGCGATGGAAGACTCGTTTGCGGACGAGGATGAAAGCTGAAGGGGGGAAGGTTGGAAGGTTGAAGGCTGGAAAATTTAAAATTGGAAAAGTAGTTTGCTAATCTAAATGTCAAGTCAGGCAAAAAGTGGTTCGGGAGCACTATGACCATGGTTTGGTTGGAACGAGGATATTATGGTTCAGGCGGATCCCCAACCTTGGAGTCCTACCTCAAATTTTCCATCTGCTAATTTTCCATCTGC
>CAZRPQ010000216.1:0-4991 GCA_964601725.1 uncultured Salinivenus sp.
CCGAACTGGTGCCGCACCACGAGGTCGCACTCCAGCAGCAACTCCAGCGTGTTGTACACCGTAGCGCGGCTCACCTCGGTCCCGTCCTGCTTGAGGCGGACGTACAACTCGTCGGCGTCGATGTGATCATCCGTCTGGTAAATCTCCTCCAGGACGGCAAAGCGCTCGGGGGTCTGTCGCTTGTTGCGCTTCTTCAGAAACGCCTGGAAGATAGAGCGGACCTCGTCGATTTTTTGTTGTGGAAGGGTCGACATGCCACTGGCAGACGTGTGTTCAACAGCAAAAGGGGCGACTGGTCGGCGCACTCGGGCGGACCGACCCCTCCCCGAGACTCGCGGGTCCTCTTCACGGACCGGACGAACCGGTGCTGGCGTGGGGGGTTCCAGAATCCTTGCTCAGCAGCGCCCCAACGTCGGCCCGGATCGCATCGTGCAGGGCGTCGATAGAGCGGTGCCCATCGAGCCGTTGGATGCGGTCCGGGTGGTCCTCGGCAAGCGCATCGTAGGCCGCCGCAACCCGGTGGTAAAAGTCCCGATTCTCGGCCTCCATGCGGTCGTCCTCCGTCCCCTCACTGTCGCGGCGAGCCCGCGCCGTGTCGGGGTCGAGTTCCACGAGGTAGGTCCGGTCGGGCACAAGGCCGTCGGTCACCCGGTGGTGGAACGACTGGAGCCACTCTCTCGACAGCTGCTGGGACACGCCCCGACCCGCCCCCTGGTAGGCGGTGGTGGAATCATAAAACCGATCACAAATGACAATCCGTCCTGCCTCCAGGGCCGGTCGGATGCGCTCAGCCACGAGCTGGCTGCGGGCCGCCGAAAACAGAAGCAACTCTGCCATCGGATGCACGTTTATAGTGAGCTCTAACAGAATGGAGCGAATTTGTTCGGAGAGCTCAGTACCCCCGGGCTCGCGGACGAGGAGGGTCTCGTATCCGTGCTCTTGCAGGTACTCGTCGAGAAGCCGGGCCTGTGTGCTCTTCCCACTCCCGTCAATGCCTTCGAATGTGAGAAGAAGCATGGTTGGCGCCCAGAAGGTCGGTTCCTTTCCCGAGAAAATGTCCCCGCCGGTCGTGATCGGCGTCACACAGGCGTCGTTTTTGCAAGTTCTTTCGTGGAGACATTATACTTAAAAACGAACACGTCGGCCGTGGCCTTCGGCGCAGCCGCTCGGTGACGACCGTGCATTCTAATTAATTACGTACTGGTGCGGTATGGACACGTTCGATTTCGGCTTCGACGACTTTGAGGACTCGGCTCCCGAGGATCCCCTCGAAGATCTCGTTGCCGCGTACGAGGAGGACCCGTCCTCGTATTTTGACTCTAGTGACCTTGAGGAGATCGCCTCGTTTTACTTCGAGGAGGGCAAGATGGAAAAGGCCCTTGAGGTCATCGACCGCCTCATCGAACTGCATCCCTACACCTCCGACGCCTGGATGCGGCGGGGCATCCTCCTGAACAACTTGGGCCGCCCAGAAGAGGCCTTGGACGCCTACGAGAAGGCCCTGGACATCAATCCGACTGACACCGAGACCCTGATCAATCTTGGAATTACACTCGACAGTCTGGGGCGGATGGACGAGGCGCTCGAGGCCTACCACGAGGCGCTCTCCATTAATCCCCTCCACGGAGATGCGCTCTTCAACCTTGGGGTGACCCTGGAGCGGGACGAGCGGCTGGAGGCGGCGGTCGACGCCTTCGAGCGATGTGTCGACGTAAACCCGGAGCACCCGGAGGCGTGGTACGAGCTGGGCTACTGCCACGACCGGCTCGGTGAGAATGAGAAGAGCGTGGAAGCCTACGACAAGCATCTCGACATCGACCCCTACTCGCAGGACGCCTGGTACAACCGGGGCATCGTGCTGAACCGCCTGGGCCGTTTCGAGGAGGCGGTGGAGAGCTACGACATGGCCCTCGCGATCCAGGAGGAGTTTGCCTCGGCCTACTACAATCGCGGCAACGCGCAGGCGAACCTCGGGGATCTGGAGGCGGCCATTGAGAGCTACGAACGAGTGCTGGAGCTGGAAGGCCCGGACGCGGCCACCTACTACAACCTCGCGCTCGCCTACGAGGAGCAGGAGGATCTTAATACGGCCCGTACCTATTACGAGAAAACGCTTGACCTGGAGTCGAGCTACCCGGAGGCCTGGTACGGCCTCGGCTGTTGCTTCGACGCGGACGAGAAGTACGAGGAGGCGCTCGAATGCTTTCGCTACGCTGTGAACCTGACGTCGGACGTGGCCAAGTTCTGGACGGCGCGTGCCGATTGTGCCTATAAGGCCGGGAAGTTCGACGAAGCGCTGGAGGCCTACCAGCACGCCGTGCGGCTCGACGAGTCGGACGAGCACGCCTGGATGGGGTACGCGGAGGCCCTCCTGGAGAATCAGCGGCCCGAAGAGGCGCTCGATGCGTATCAGCAGGCCCTGGAGATCGACCCCAACAGTGCCCGCACGTACTTCCGGCAGGCCAAAGCCCTGCTGGCCCTTGGCCGGGCCGACGAGAGCATTCGGGCTCTCAAGACGGCCTTTCGGCTCGACCCCGCCAAGAAAGACGAATTCCGGCAGGCCTATCCCAACCTCTACGACAACGACCGCGTGCGGCAGCTCTTGGACCTCGACTCGTAAGGCACCCGCACGGTGGGGGTCTGGCTGAGGGGCGGAATGGGTTGTCAATTCTCATTCGTGTACGGAAGCGCGGTCTCGATTCCCAAACTGCGGCCCGTCGTTTCGGGCGTAGCCGAGAAATCGCCCTGGGTCGGCCGCCTGTCTCCAAGCGTCTCCTCGACTGGGCTCGGAGCGACCTGGCCAGGATTTTGAGATCGCGTATTCGCCCGTAAAACCAGGGCCGACACTGAGGGGGGCTTTCTTCAATTACGAACGCTCTCACGCATCGGTATATGGCCTCCTCCCTGCTTGCCCTCGCTCGCTACGTGCTGTACGGCGTGCTAATGGGGGGCGCCGACGTTATCCCCGGCGTGAGTGGGGGCACCATGGCCCTCATTGTGGGCATCTACGAGCGGCTCGTGAGCGCCCTCAGTTCGGCCGTGTCGTTTGGGCTCGCGCTTCTGCGTCTCGATTTTGAAGAGGCCCGGCGGCACTGGGGCGCAGTGCCGTGGCGCCTCATTGTGCCTCTCCTGGGCGGCATTGCCGGTGCCATCCTGGTAGGGGCGAAGGTCATTCCGCCCCTGATGGCGGCCTATCCGGCGTCCATGCGTGGGCTCTTCTTTGGGCTGGTGGCCGCATCGCTCCTCATTCCCGCCCGCCGCATCGAGCGCGTGACGGCGCTGCGGGGGGGCATCGGGCTCGCCTGTGCCGTCGGCGCCTTCGCTCTGACGGGGCTGCCGACGCTCGCCGTGTCCGATCCGAGTCTGCTGCGCGTCTTCCTCTCCGCAACGGTGGCGATCTGCGCCATGATTCTGCCAGGCGTTAGCGGGGCGTTTCTGCTGGAGGCATTGGGCATCTACACCCCCACGCTCGAAGCGCTCAACGGGCTTGAGTGGGGATACGTGCTCACGTTTTGCGTGGGGGCCGCCGTGGGGTTGGGAACGTTCGCCAAGCTCCTCGACCTGTTGCTGAAACATCGTCATGACGCGACGATGGCGGCGCTCGTGGGACTCATTGCCGGGGCGCTCCGGGCGCTGTGGCCCTACGGCGGGGCCGCCCGAACGCTCCGGGGACCCGAGGCCGGCGAGCCGGTCGTGCCGGTCGTGGTACTCGCGCTGCTTGGGTTCGGGGCCGTGCTCGCGCTTCTGTTCTGGAGCCCGACGGCTACCGAGAGAGAACCAACCCCCCCCGGCCCGTAAGTCGACCCCCCGGCCCGCTGCGTTTCCGTCCGTCGCCCTCTCGTCCGATGCGCCGGTTTAGCCTTCTCCTCGGCCTCGCCGTTGCTCTCACCCTCCCGACCGGGTGTGCCCCGACGCCGGTGACCTCCTCCGCGTCGCGGCTGGACTCGCTCCGCTCCGAAAACGCGGCCCTGCGTGCCCGGCTCCAGCGGGTTGAAGACTCCCTGGCGCTTCGCAACGACGTGAACACGGGCCAGTACTATCGCGATCTGCGCATTCTGCGGGACCGACTGAACCGCCTCACCTATGAGGCCCGCACGTTGCGGGACGGGGGGCGAACGGTGCGCGTTCTGTCGGCCGACTCCCTGTTTAAGCTCGGCACGGCCACCCTCACGTCGGCCGGGGCGGCGCAACTCGCCGACGCGATTTCCCATCTCCAGGCGGCCTACCCCACCCGGACAATTCGGGTGGAAGGGCACACCAGCAGCACGTCCCTGAGCGAGGAGATGCAGAAGCGATTCGCGTCGAACTGGGAGCTCTCGTGCGCCCGGGCCACCGCTGTCGTGCGGCATTTGATCGAAAATAGCGATCTCGCCTCCGACCAGTTCGTCGCCGTCGGCTACGGGGCCATGGATCCGGTGGCCTCAAACAAGACGGCACGGGGAAGACGGCGCAACCGGCGCGTGCGCATCGCCGTACTGCCACCTCCTCGTGACTACTCGCGTCCCTTCGAAACGTCCTGGTGAACCGCCTGGTACCGTCCGACAAACTGGAGGTAGCTCCGGGAGCCGTCGTCGTTTGGGTACACGCCGAAGCCGTTGATCCGGTACTCGGGGCCGGCGGGCGTGTCGACGACCCGCTCCCGGAAGGTCTCGACGAGGCCTGCCTCGGTGCGCCGGTGCCACACGAGAGCCCCGTCGGACACGCGGCCGCGGTAGGTGACGGTCGTGCCGTCTGGCTGCTCGACCTCGCAGATGAGCGTGCCGTCGTCGTTCACGTAATTGCGCGCCGTTTTTCGCACAACCCGTCCGTCGGGATAGCGGTCCACCTGCGTGCCTACCTGCACATCGCCCTCCCACCGGTAGCGATGCGTGGCCGTGAGGGAGTCCACCTGTTTGCCCTCGGGGGTGTATGTCACAAACGGGCCTTTCCACTCTCCGGTGAGCGACGCCAGCGCCGCCGGTCCGGGCTGGGCGCAAAGCGGCGCGGCACCG
>CAZRPQ010000217.1:0-4972 GCA_964601725.1 uncultured Salinivenus sp.
GTGGCTTCGTCGAGCGACTCCGAAGGCACCATTCTTTGGGACCGGCTCCGGACCCTTTTTGCTCCGGACGATGACGGGCCGAGGTCCCGAGAGGAGCCTCGCTGGGGCCTCGCGATCACGGTATGCGTGCTCCTCTCCTGCGTCCTGTGGCTGTCGCTGACGCTGGACGAAGAACGCACACAGACGCTTCAGATCCCGGTCGACGTTGTGGGAACCCCTGAAGGGAAGGCCCTCGCCGAGATGCCCCCGTCCCACGTTCAGGTCCAGATGAAAGGACGGGGGTTCGATCTCATTCGCTTCCTCTACAACCCGCCGGCCGTGGAGGTGAACGCCACCCCGGGCCAAGTAACTGTCGAGGAGAACATTGATCTTCCGCAGGGGGCGTCGGTCCAGATTGAAGAGGTGAGTCCCACCTCGTTCGAGATGACGTTGGATTCCTTGTTGAGACGGAAGATGCCTGTGGAGAGTCGGGTACAGATCAACGTGGCCGACGCCTACGAACTGATCAACCCTCCCCAATTGACGCCGGATTCGGTACAGGTACAGGGCGCGCAATCTGTCGTTGCGGGAATGGACGCGTGGCCGACGGGCTCACGCACAATCGAGCGCCTTCAGGACACCGTGGAAGTCCGGGTCCCGCTGGCGGACACCCTCCAGGGGCTCGCGGAGGTCCGCCCCGAGTCCGTCACCCTCATCGCTCGGGCGGGTCGGTTCGCGAAAGAGACGCGCGAGGTGGACGTCGAGGTGACGGGCGTGCCGTCGGGGCAAGATCTCGTGTCGTTGCAGCCGGCCTCGGTTCGCATTCGGTACCGCGTGCTGTTCAGAGACCTCTTCAAGGCCCGACGGTCGTCGGAATTTTTCGCCACGGTGTCGTACGATCAAATCCGCACCGACACAACTGGGTACGTGACGCCCCGGGTTGGCGTCCCTTCGGACCTTCTCATCCGCGATCCCGAACCCATTCCGCCCCGGCTGCGCTACTACACCTTCGTATCGGAGAATTAGCCGTTCGAGGGTCGGCGATCGTCTCGTGAATCGATGCTCTTGTCTGTTCTATGGTGGCCCTGGCCTTCGCCGTGGCGTGCAGCGTCGCCATCGGCATGATTTTCAAGCATGCCGGGCGACAGGGACTCGACCGCACGGCGCTTTTGACGGTGAACTATGCGGCCGCCGTAGGGGTGGCGGTCGTGCTCCTGGCGCTGGGCGGGCGGTCGGTGCAGGAGGGACTCACGCTGTCGGGAGGGCTCGTGGCGCTCGGAGTGGGGACCGGCGGACTGCTCATTGCGGGGTTCTTCGTGCTGGCGTGGGCCACGGCGGTGGCCGGGATGTCGTTGGCGATTGGGGTGATGCGGGTGTCCGTCGTCGTGCCCTTCCTGGCGTCGTGGCTGGTGTGGGGGGAGGTGCCTTCGGGGGCCCAGGGCATCGGGATGCTGTTGGCAGCGGGGGCGTTCTTCCTGCTTGCCCATCGGCGGTCGGCCCCGGAGCCCGTGCCGGCCGGGGCCTCGCCCGAACCGGAGGTGGACGCCACAACTCGGACCCCGCTCCCGTCGGTCGACTGGTACGCCGCCGGCGTGCTGGCGCTGACCTTTTGCCTGGGCGGGGCCGTGGACGTGTCGATGAAGGCCTTCGAGGAAGGGTTCGGGGCCGGGAATAGTCGGGTGCTGTTTTTGTTGATGGCGTTTGGGGTGGCCTTTCTCGTGGGGGCGGCCATCGTCCTGCGGCGCGGCGTGCAGCGGGGAGAATGGCCCGGTGGCCCGACGATTGGCTGGGGCATCGTGCTCGGCATCGTGAACTATGGCTCCCTCGAATTTCTCCTCCGCGCCCTCGAGGTGCTGCCGGGGCCGTTCGTTTTTCCGGCGAACAATATCGCCATCATGACCCTCGCGGCCCTGCTGGGCGTCACCGTGTGGAGCGAACGTCTGTCGCGGGCCAATCGCGTGGGCCTCGTGCTGGCCGGCGTTGCCCTCCTTCTGCTGGGGTTCTGAGGAAAATTGAAGGGGAGAGGCGTCCCGCCGGGACGGCCTCTACAATTGTAAAACCTAAGAGAACCAGGAATTTTCGCCGATATTGGTCCGCTCATGACCGAACGCCTCCGTGCCGCCATTGGGGGAGGACTTGTCGTCGGGCTCGCCCTGATCGCCGTGGTGTTGTGGAGCCAGGGGCCGTCGGACGCGACTGTCCGGCGGACCGTGGTCACGACGATCCAGGACGAGGCACCCGCGTCGTTCCTCGTGACGGGCACACTGGACGTGAGTGTCACGGTCCGCATCGATTCGTCGCAGTTCCTGACCCCCTCGTGGCTCACCTATCTGCTGGAAAAGACCCAGCCGAGTGCCCTTCCCCTCGTTCAGGGCGGGTCCGAGACGCGGGTGCGGGTGCCGGGGACGGTCTCCTACGGCTTCGACGTGCAAAATCTTGCGCCTTCCATGATCACGGTTCAGGAGAAGGGCCTCGTGGGGGTAGCGCTTCCGTCCCTCGCCGTACACAGCGTAGAGCCCGACCTCGCAAAACTGGAGGTGCGCACCCAGACGGCGGGGTGGATGCGGGTGTTGCCGTCGGATCTGCCCGAGGCGGTGCGGACCCAGGCGCTCGGTGCGGTGAAAGGGGCCTTTCGGACCCAGGCCGAGCGCCGGATTGACACGGCGACCCAACCGCGGGTGAACACTGCCCGGGCCCTGGAGGCGATGCTCCGACCGCCCCTCAAGGCGGCCGGCGTCGACACCCCCCGGTTCCGGATTCGAGTGGGGGAGGAACTGGTCTTGCAGCCGGAGGAGTGATGCCGAATCCTGAAGCAGGATTCGGGTGTGGACGGGAGGAAGGGCGAACGGAGCCTGCGGAGTGCGTCTGCGAGGACGTGCGAAGGGAGACGGGGACGCTTGTGGAGAACGTCACACAACATCTTCAACTTTCAGTCTAAATTGAAACCGCGCCCTTCGCCCCGTGTACGTTCACACCGTTCCAGAGTGATTGAAGGACCAACCCAGTCTCTGGGGCCGACCTCTGACCTTGTAACGCACCGCTCCTCTTCCTTCCACTGGCGTGCGGATGGAGCCCTCGTCTTCTCCCCCTTACGTTGATACGCCGTACGGCATCCTGACGGAAGGGGGGCGGTGGTACCACGTCACGGAAGAGGACGTGCAGGAGTACGCCGGGGCGGTGCTCGAGCACGTGTCTCTGGAGCAGTTGCTTCAGTGGGCCGACACGTGGGTGGACTCGGCCAAGACCGTCGTGTTGTGGGGACTTCCGCTGCTGCTCTGGGGGCTTCCCCTGGGCTGGGCCGTAGGAGGGGGCCTCGGGCTCTTTGTGTCGTGGGCCCTCCTGAGTCCAGCCCTTCCAAGTCTCCTGGCGGTTCGGGTCGTTACGGGCCTCGACCACGTGCTTGCGCAGGCCCTCTACTACGTGGTCACGATGAGTGCCTTCGCCGCCGCCGAGATGTACGCCGCCGTCGGGGCCGGACTGGTTGGATTCATTCTTCTTCGGTGGGGCGTGCTGGAGTGGGCCGCCGGATACGTCCTCCATCCCCTGCGGCGGCAGCTCTATCCCCTTCCGGTCGCCGACCAGGTGCTGCGGGGGCTCATCGTTCGGGTTGCGCTCAAGCACCGCCTCGCGCTTCCCCAAGTGGATGACATCACCAAGGACATCCTCGCCAACCTGCACGACCACCAGGACCCGGACGCCGACGCGTCGTAACCTCTGGGGCCGCTGACGCCCACATTTTTGCGTCCGCGGGGAGTGATCCGTGCCCGACCGACCCCGGCGAGACGGCGGACGGACAGATTTCAGACGTTCGGGCTGGGGGACGATACAGAGTGCAGAATGAAATCTCATATTCGGCATTATTGAACAGTTTTGCGTTCCATGAGCGACAATCCGTTTCCGCAAACTGACCGTCCCACGACCCTCTATCTCGTCCGCCACGGCGAGACCGACCACAATCGCCAGGGCATCATGCAGGGTGGGGGCGTGGATAGTGAGCTGAACGTGGACGGGCGGGCGCAGGCTCGGGCCCTGACCCAGCGTCTGCAGTCGGTCTCCGTCGATGCCCTGTATGCCAGCACGCTGCAGCGGGCCAAGCAGACCGCCGACATTCTGGCACGGCCCCACGAGCCGCTCTCGCGGACGTATCTGCGCGATCTCAATGAGATGGACTGGGGGGTGTTTGAGGGCGAGCCGCCGTCTCCGGAGCGGAACGAGGCCATGCAAACCATCAAGTCTGCCTGGCGGGACGGGGCCTACGAGCGGGCCGTGGAGGGGGGCGAGTCGATTCGGGACGTCCAGGAACGGGCGCAGCGGGCCCTTCGGCACATTCTCGCCCGGGAGGCCGGCCGGACGGCCCTCGTGGTGACGCACGGCCGCTACCTCCGAGTGCTCCTCGCGACCCTCCTCGACGACTACGGGCTCGAACACATGCAGGAGCTCGGGCACTCCAACACCTGTGTCAATCGCGTGGTCTGCGAGGAGGGGCGCGCCCGGGCCCACCTCCTGAACTGCACGGCCCACCTGCCGTCCGGCGACGGGGCCGTCTCCCCCTGACCGTCCCCCTGTTCTCTGAACAGGACAGGCTCGTTCGCTCCCGCCCGCCTGTCTCTTTCGCACTGTTCACAGCCGGTATCCCGCTTCCCCAATATGCTCGCCCTCAATCCCGCCGTCATTCGAGACATCGACGCCGCCGAGAGTGTGCGGGCGGCCCTGTCGGGACGAATCCGGGAGGTCCTCCGATCGGGAGCGGAGCGGCCCCGCATTGATCGGGTGAGTGTCTCTGTTCCGGACTCCGTTCGGCCTATCGACTGGATTCGGGCCCAGGATCGGCCGGCCGGTCGATCCTCCGAAGCGGCCTACTGGTCGGGGCGCACCCACGAAAGCTTTCGGTCCCGACAGCTGTCGGCATCGAGTCCCGACTCCCATCAAGACCCTTCCTCCCCTCGGTCGGGGCGCAGCCCGGAGACTACTTCCTCTCTTCGGTCGGGGCGCA
>CAZRPQ010000218.1:0-4965 GCA_964601725.1 uncultured Salinivenus sp.
CAACGCCAAACGCTCAACGCCAAACGCTCAACGCCAAACGCTCAACGCCAAACGCTCAATGCCCAGCGCAAACAGGATCAGTATCCGTAGATCGAGAGGTCCTCGCGCCGCATGTGTGTGTTAAGGACGATGGCCAGGAGCGCCGTGTTTGCGAGCATCGCCGAACCGCCGTAGGAGAGGAACGGGAGGGGAAGGCCGATCACGGGCAGCGTGCCAGTCACCATGCCGACGTTGATGAAGATGTGGATCAGGTAGATGCCCACGGCGCCCGCGGCCACGATGCTGCCGAAGGGGTGCTTCACGTCGGCCCCGAGCTTGATGAGCCGCAGGAGCAGGGCGGCCAGCAGGCCGAGCACGAGGAGCGAGCCGACCAGGCCGAACTCCTCGGCGATGACGCTGAAGATGAAATCGGTGGTCTGCTCGGGCACGTACGCGCCCTGCGTCTGCGGCCCCTGCATGAAGCCGGTGCCCCACAGTCCCCCCGAGCTCAGGGCGGCCTTCGACTGCACGAGGTGAAAGCCAACGCCCTGCCGAAATTGCTCGGCGTCCGGGTTCGTGAACGAGAGCAGCCGTTTCACCTGGTAGGGCTGAAGAATTTTGTTGAGCACGAGCGCAACCGCCGCCGTCACGCCGCCCGTGAACGTAGCCGCGAAGGCGGCGATGAACCGCTGCCCGGAGTGCCACCAGAGGACCCCCGTGAACAGGACGGCGAAGACGAGAGCGCCCGGGATGGAGAGGAGGGCGAGATATCCGGCAATGGCCGGCGAAACCATGAGGAGAATGACGGTCAGGGACAATCCGCTCCAGAACAGCATGATGGGCACGAGGCCGAAGAAGACGAGGGCCGTGCCCAGATCGTTTTGCAGGATGACGAGCACGGCGGGCACGACGATGAGGGCCGCTGCCTTCAGCGCCGCGCTCAGGTCACTCGTTCCCCCCGTGTGCTTCGTAGACAGCAATTGGGCCACCGCCAGCACGGTGCCCACTTTGGCAAGCTCCGACACCTGAAGCCGGAAGGGACCGAGGGCGAGCCACGCCCGCGTGCCATGCACCTCCACGCCAATGATCAACGAGAGCACCAGCAGGACGAGCGTGGCGGCGTAGGTCGGGTAGGCGGCGTACCGCAGAATGCGGACGGGGAGCAGCAGGGTGATCCCGATGCCCACCCCCGACACGCCGATCCAGAGGAGCTGGCGGGAGAAATTGTCCTGCACGCTCGCGCTGAGGTATTCGACGGCGGGGCCGTGGGTGGTGCTGTACAGGGCCACGAGGCCCACGGCCACGAGTCCTCCCCAGAGCAGGAGCGTCCAGGGATCCAGCTTCCAGTTCGATTTCTGCATGGGCGGGGCGGCAGAGGGCTACGGGGAGGACGTTTCAGTGCGCGAGGAGTCGGGGGAGGAGTCGGAGGGCTGCGTCGCGGCCTGGGTGGTCGGGGCAGACGGCTCGGACGCAGGGGCGGAGGGAGCGGGAGTGTTGCCCTCGCCCGGTCCGCTGCGCACCTTTTCACGCAGGCGCCGTAGCCAGTAGCGCCGCTCCCAGGTGTCCGCAATGGTTCCGGTCAGGTACTTTTCGGCCATCAGACTGGCGATGGGGGCCGCGGCGGTGGCCCCGTAGCCTGCGTTCTCGACGACCACCGCGAGGGCGATTTCAGGATCCTCGTACGGCGCAAACATGATGAATAGCGAGTGATCCTCCCCGTGGGGATTCTGAGCGGTGCCCGTCTTTCCGGCGCTCGGAATGTCCGGAATCTGGACCCATCGGCCGGTCCCCTCGGTCATCACGCGGTGCAGGCCCGCCTGAACGGTATTGAAGTGAGTGGAGTCGATCGGGATGGGCTTAGGGGGCGGAATGTCGGGGCGGTGGATCGTCCCGGTTTCAGGGTGTGCGGCCTTTCGGACAAAGTGGGGCGTCGGAAGAGTGCCCCCGTTCCCGAGGGCCGCTGCGTAGCGGGCCAACTGGAGGGGCGTGACCGACATGTCGCCCTGTCCGATCCCGAGATTGATCGTGTAGCCCTGCGTCCACCGGCCGTAAACCCGGTCGAAGTAGGACGAGTCCGGGATCAGGCCTGCTTCCTGCCGGAATCCCTCGAGCGGCACCTCCTGGCCAAATCCGAACTTGAGGGCCCAATCATGCCAGGTGTCCAGGGTCATTTTGTCCATCACCTGGTAGAAGAAGGTGTTACAGGACACCTCAATGGCCTTTCTCACCGTGATCCTTCCCTCGTCCTTTCGGCCGTGATTGTGGAAGACGCGGCGGCCGATGCGGTAGCCCGACGGGCAGTCCAGCCGCTTATTTTCAGTCAGCAGGCCCGTTTCGAGGGCGACGAGGGCCATGAAGGGCTTCCAGGTGGAGCCGGGGGGATAGCCGCTCTGGGTGGCCCGGGTGTATAGAGGATCGTAGGGGGCCGACCGGAGGCTGTCCCACACCGAGGTGCTCACAGAGCGGGTGAAGAGGGCCGGGTCGAAGTCTGGCTTGCTGACGAAAGACAGAATCTCTCCGGTGTCCGGGTCGAGCGCGACGGCCGCGCCCCGCTTGCCCACGAACAGCGACTCGGCGAGCGCCTGCACTTCGTGGTCGAGCGTGAGGTGCAGGTCGTGGCCGCTGACCGAGGGTTCGTCCATCGTCCCGTCGCGATACTGCTTCACCTCCGTACCGTGCACGTTGACGAGGACGAACTCGCGGCCCCGCTTCCCTCGCAGAATCGATTCGTAGGCGTTCTCCAGGCCCGTCCGGCCGATGTGGTCGCCGAGCCGGTAGTCCTGCGACTGGTTCTGGGCAAGGGTCTGGTCGTCGATCTCGTGGACGTATCCGAGGGTGTGGGCGGCCTGGGCGGACGTATGGTAGCGCCGTCGGAGCTCCACGTCATAGGAGACCCCGGGAAGTTCGTACAGGTGCTCCTGCACACGACTGAACGTTTCGAAGGATACCTCCCGAAAAGAGGGGATCGGGCGGAACGCATTTCGCTCGCGTGCTTCGTGCAGTCGGGCTTGCACCGTCGAGTCCGCCACGCCGAGCAGGTCGGCCAGAAGGGGGGCCTTCGAGCGGTCAAAGTACCGGGGGGTGAGCAGGATCGTGTAGGTGGGCTGGTTGTCCACCAGAAGCGTGCTGTCCCGGTCGTACATGGCCCCGCGCGAGGCTTCGAGGGCCTGTTCACGCACGGCGCTGCCTGGCGGGACCCCGTCGCCGGTCGCTCCGCCGAGCCCCTGCAACTGTACGAGCCGGAGCCCAAGGAGCAGGAAGACGAAGACGACGACCCCGGCGTAGATCCGAACGCGAGTGCGGTATTCGTCCATGCAGACTCGGTCGGCTCGGCGGGAAGGCTGAGAGAGTGGAAACGAGCGGGGGGATTAGCGGGATCTCTCCCACGCAAGCCTCCCTGAAACGGAGGGAGAGGCGGTGGGTTGCACGGATGTCTCTGGGCGAAAAGGGAGAGGAAACAGACCCGTTTCATCTCCACCGGACCCTCGATTCTGAAGAACTGTTTCGTGTGGAAAAGTCATGTGTTACCGAACCGTGCAAAGGTTTTCGAAGGTTGCGCCGGCGGGTGTGGGCGCCTGGGGGTGTGAGAGAAAAACGCCCACACGTCCTTATCCTCTGTATGCACCGCCCACACTCGATCCCGAAAGTGTTTGGGACCGGCGCAGTACGGGGCCAAAAAGCAGACACTCATTCAGACACTCATCTACGAACTTGCTCACACATCGGTACCCTTTCGCAGAACCCTTTAGTGTAGCTCCAACTGGAGTCGGGCGTTCCGGCGACGGGTTCTAATTGCTTTCTAACCGCACCAGACTCCGCGCCGGAATCCTTCTGCGCCCTCAATCGTCCAGCCCTTCCCTGCTGGATCGGAAAGTGGGGGGCGGGCAATACGACATAGGGGACGTCCCTCGCCCTACAAACGGACACGTAACGACCGACGTAACAACCGAACCTTTTCCGGCACTAACCCTTACGAACAGAGCTCTTTTTGAGTGTAGTTTCCGTTAACCATCGCTGACTCCATCGGCCTCGTTATGCGACGACTCACCGTACGTGTTACCCTTGCTCTCTTCGTGCTCTCAATGGTTGTGGCCGTGGGGCCAGCCTCGGCTCAGTACTTCGGGCAAAATAAGGTCCAGTACGAGCAGTTCGACTTCCAGATGTTCGAGACGGACCAGTTTGACATCTACTTTTACCCGGCTGAGCGGCAGGCCGTAGAAGACGCGGCCCGAATGGCCGAACGGTGGTACGACCGCCACTCGCGTACTTTTCTCCGGGAGTTTCAGAAGAACAAGCCGCTGATCTTCTACGCCAACAGCCCGGACTTTCAGCAGACCAACGCTGTGCGAGGGCAGCTCGGGCAGGGGACCGGAGGCGTAACGGAGAGCATCAAAGAGCGGGTCATCATGCCACTCACGGGAAGCTACGCGGAAACTGATCACGTTCTGGGCCACGAGCTGGTCCACTCGTTCCAGTACGACATTGCCCTCCGCAAGGACAACCAGGGCTTTTCGCTCCGCAACATGCCGCTGTGGTTCATCGAGGGGATGGCCGAGTACCTGTCGGTAGGGCGTCAAGACTCGCACACGGCCATGTGGATGCGGGACGCCGCCCTGCGCGAGGACCTACCGACGATCCGCCAGCTCACGCGCGATCAGGGATCCTACTTTCCCTACCGGTACGGGCAGGCATACATGGCCTACATTGGCGGCAAGTACGGCGACGCGGCCGTGACCGATCTTTACAAGATGAGCGGTCGCGTGGGCCCCGACTCGGCGTTCGTCTACACGCTCGGCATCACGGCCGACTCGCTCTCGGAGGAATGGAAGCAGGCCACCAAGGAGGCCTTCCTGCCGGGGACCGACGAGCGGACCCCGGTCGACTCGGTAGGCACGGCCGTGATCGGCGAGCCCGGGGCCGACTTTCAGCTAAATATTTCCCCGGCAGTGAGCCCGGATGGGCGGTACGTGGCGTTCATCTCGCGGC
>CAZRPQ010000219.1:0-4957 GCA_964601725.1 uncultured Salinivenus sp.
CTGATCGGTGTCCATTTTGATGGCCCCAAAATGGACGAAAAGGGCTCGGCCGGGCCGAAAATGGCGCCATTTTCTGAAGGGCCTTGGGTCGATCAGCGGGCAGAAACCGATTTCATAGAACCAGACTCGCCCGAAAACCCTCAGGCTGTCCCACGGTCGCTAAATACGTACCGACCCGCCGGTCGTCCCTACATCGAGATGGGGGCAGAGTCCACATTTCAGTTTTCATTTGCTGACCCCGCCAAGCACTCAGAATCTGCAATGATCCGGCGCAGATGGTATTAGGCGTCCGGTGGCTTCTCCCTACTTCCCGGCTCGAATCCCGCCGCCCCGCTGGGTTCCAGTCCGCACGTTCCGCCGCGAGTACACGTTCACGTCATCATCGTGGTGGAGCACCCGAGGCGGCCGCGTCTGTGTGGCCGCGCGCTCCGAGGTGGCCTCCTGCCCCCGTCCGAACCCCAATATGCTGTACCCGAACAGGCCGAGAAACAGCACGACTGCACCGGCAATGGTGCTCACGCGAAAGGTCTGTTCGTCCATATCAATGTCCTCGTGTCAGGTGCGAAACCAAGACGTCATCACTGCGGAATTATGCCGCCGAGGCGTCGTCCTCCCCTACGATCGAAAGCTCCGACACGCTCGTCGACTCGCCGATCACGGCATTGAGCGCGTCGGGCGGCTCCCCTTCGATGGTCACGAATCCGGTTTGGTCGTCTCTGTAATTGTGATACGCCACGGACGCCCCCTCCCGGCGAACCGTACCCGAATCCGCGAGCGTGTACTGAGTGCCCTCAGCGGTTACCGCTTCGGGCAGCTCGCCGTGCGTCGAGGCGTACTGTTGAACGGTCATCTCCTCGCCCTCGGGCCCAGTGCACCGGAGGGGTTCGCTCTCTACGGGCCGCGAGATCAACCAGTTCTCCCAGTTGTCGTCCATCTCGTACTCGTGCTCCAGGTAGCGCGACGTCTTCGTGCCCGGGTCCGTCGGCTGCAAGGTCCACTCGTCGGCCACCCAATCGTCGTACTCGCAGTGGAGCGGATTCTTCACCCGCCAGGTCTGCCCGTCATAGCGGACTCGGCCTCCATCCTTCAGGTGACTCACGAGCCGCTGGGACCGCCCCATTCGCGGGGCCACGACCAGGAGTCCACCGAAGAAGAAGGCGAGGTACGCGGCGATGCGGATCGGAAGCGGATTGCCCCACCACGCCCGTTCGTGCATTTCGAATGATACCGGGCCCAACTCAGAGGGGTCGACGTTGGCCTCCGTCTGAAGCCGGATGTAATACGTGCCGGCCGAGGGCATCCGAAGCGTCGTTTGGTAGGCCTCATCCTCTTCTTCCCAGCTCTCGCCGTCGTAGCCGGCGTAGTGCCAGAACCCGCCCCCGAAGCTCGATAGGTACTCTTTGTTTTCGTCGAGCAACTCAACCGTGACAAAGCTCCAGCGCTGATAGCGACGTCCCGCCCCCGCCTCGATGGGCTGGCGCACCCGCACCGCCATCCTCATGTTGTTGTGGGGGACCTCGATGGGGCCAAGGGTATCCCCCGGGAGGGTAATTGGTCTCTCGAAGGGGCCGAGGGTATCGCCTGCCGGGACGACCTCTTTCTCAACGTGAAAGCGCGAGGGACGCAGGGTCATTCCGATGACGGCCAGCAGACACGCGATTCCAAACCCCAGAAGCACCTTGCCCCCAATCCGCATCCGACGGCGCGTGCCCACTTCGAGGGAATAGGTCCCGACGAACGCGCCTGCCACCCCGCCCCCCAAAAGCAGCACCGCCGACACGACCACGCCCCAGGCCGCGATGGGGTAGGAAGAAAAGACCAGGCTCCCCAGCGTGCTTCCCACTCCCAACAGAATCAGCACGCCCACACATCCACATCCCCACTTTGCGGGGTTCGCACATCCCCCGTCGTCCTCTGCGTGATCGTCCGTCTCTGAAGCCATGGTCATCGCGTCGATGATTGGGAAGGAACTGCCAGTGCCGGTCGCCTCGTCAGGACGCCGGCCCCACCGTCTACAGGAGGAAGAAGAGAACCGCCGCGAATCCGATGGACACGGCTCCTTCAAGCAGGCCCGCCCCCACGTTGCGGTCGCGGGTGATTTCGACGTTGAGGTCACTCCGGGGAATAATCACCCGGTCGAAGAAGAAGCGCACGCCGGCCAGGTAGACGAAGACGAGGAGGACGTTCCCCCCGAGGTACCGGAGGTCTTCCCCCCAGCCCACAAAGTCGCCCGAGACGGCCCGCATCACGATAATGCCGATGGCAATGAGCGCCCCACCAAAGCCGACCCCTGCGGCCACGTTGTCCTTCTCAATCTGGTCGAGGAGCGAATAGGGCGCCAACCAGTCGTAAAGCCACGTGAAGGCGATTAGGGCCACCTGCCCGAGGGCGTAGAACACGAGTGCCGTGTGCGGCCCGCCGCCCTCTCCCTGGATGCTTCCCGCCACAATGAGCGCCGAAGCCACGTAGCTCCCAAACAGCACGGCCCCGGTCCCGGAATTCCGATCCTCGATGAGCTCTCGCTGGGCCGAGAAGCCCCGGAGGATGAGCCGGTCGTTGAGGAGGCGAGACAGCAACAGCAGGCCAATGCCCCCAAGCCCGTATCCCCCGACGATCAGGAGATCCCAGAGGAGAGACGTGGACGGGCCAATCAGGGCCCCGAGGAAGATAATGATGATGCCGAGGTAGTACCCTGCCGTGCTGATGGCCAGGGCGGGATTGTCCTGCTCCGTAAGCTCCCGATCTATCGCGTGGGAGGTGACCAGATCGTTGAGCCATTTGCCGAGCACGAAGAGCACGGCGAACAGCACGAGAAACGCGGCTGGATTTCGGAGGCGCAGAAGAAGATCAGTCAGGGCGTCCATGGGAACACCGGCGGAGCGATGAGCAGAAAACAGCCGCAGTCCCCCAGCCCGAATGCCCGAGCGGCACCAGCGCCGAATGCCGATGCGTACCCGCTACGACCCGAGCCGGATGGACCGTATTCTCTGTGACTCTCTCGGAACATAAGAACCACCGCCCCTCCATCCAAACGCCTTGCTGAGGGGGACAGGGCGATTGTATGTTAAAAATTTCCTTCGTGGTGTGGAGGCCTGCCCGCCTCTGATCAACGAAACTGCCCGAATGGCGCGGGCGAGAGGGCGCGTGGGAGCACGAACACACCGCCCTGGATCGGAGCACCATCGGGCGTCGGGCCAAAATGCGATTGCCGTGGCCGATGGGGGTCGCGCTGGTGGGAGCATCGCGTGGACAGTGTGGTCTTGGCCCTGAGACTTGAGGCCATATCCACTGCCGAGGGCCGCCCGTAAGGACCAGTTGACACCTCGGTAGCGGCAATTCGGTGCTACAGTATAGAAAGAGGTAGGAGGGGCGTCAAGAAAAATTAAAGGCCCCAGTACAATCCCACGTTGAAGTTCGATTCGAGTGGAGGCGGTTCGCTTATACCGTTTTGACTTCATTGTGTCGGCTCGAAAATGAACCGAAGTCGGAAGACGAGGGCGGGCAAATTTTCCGCAAACCCATAACGTTCAACGTTTTACCCATGCCCGGGCTGTATGGGTGTCTGAGTGTGTGGGCGTTCTCTCACGCTCCCAAACGGCCAGACGCCCACACGTAGCGACCTCCTCTTTCTTTTGCACAGCTCAGTAATTACGATGCCGTTCTCCCTGAATCACGTCTGGCGTTCGAGGGAGGCCGTCGGGAGCGAACGGGGGTCACTTGTTTTTCAGGTACGCCGAGCGGCCCTGGAGCACCGATTGGTCCCAGCTGTTTGCCCGAAGTTGGACGACGTACGGATACCCGGTCGCGGTAGCAATGTAGTGCTTTCCGGAAAGGTTGGGCCGGAGTTGCAACGAGCGACGCGTTCCCGACCGCCGTCCGGACAGGTGGAGACGAATCTCGAAGGGCGCATCGCCAAGGTCCTTCGGGGATGTATCCTCGACGAATCCGTCCGCCTCCGGAGAAGAGGCGAGCCGAAGCATCGAGGAGACCTCGCTTTGCGACAGCGTGTCGCCCGCCGACACCCACGCGTTGGAGGTCGTGGCCGTGTCGCCCGAAGACACTCGCCGGGCGGTGAAGGAGCTGTCGGCCGGGTAGCGGAAGTCCACGCGCTGAATCTGGGAGCGGTCGAGGGCCCAGATCTGCTTCTCGCGCCAGTCCTCCACGCTGCGGTTGGCGAGGGAGCGGAGCGACTGCTCGACCGAGTAGACATCAGGCCTGTCGGGGGGGCGGACGTACGTGATGGGCGTGCCGCGACGTTGCCGCCGCATGGGATTTCGACGCTGGCCGCCCGACTGGGAGCGCTGGATCTGGGTCCGGCCCACGAGAAGTTGTCCGAGTTGCTCATTGTCGGCACCGAGCATGGTGACAAACGTGCCGGTCGAGTCGACCCCGTAGCGGGGATGCTTGTCCGGCTGCCGGGTCGCCACGGCGCTCACCTGGAGCGTCGGGAGGGTGCCGAGGAGCTGACCGACCGACTCGGCGCTGGCCGGGTAGGTGACCGACGTGTCGGCGGGGGCGACCGACCAGCTCCCCCCGCTCCGTTCGAGTCGCACAGTGGGGCGGTCCGAGTGCTCGATGCGGATGGCCTGCACCGCGCTCGTGTCCACGGCGAGCAGATCCTTCTGGAAGGCCGCGCTCGAGGTGGTGCTCCAGCTCCACGACGTGGCGAGCGCGAGCGCAAGGGTACCGGCAAAGATGAGTGCCAGGGTTTTGGTCGCGTTGGTCATGCCCGTTTCGAGTGTGGAATTGCGAATGGGGAGTTCGGCGTGTGGAGTTGGGAGGGTGGGGCTCGGCGGTCTGCCGGAGAATCAGGCGCTGAGGCCGGTCTCCTTCCAGCGCTGGCGCCGGGCTTGATTGCGGCGATACCGCACCAGGCCGTACCCGATCACGAAGAGGATGGGGAGAAGCACGTTCAGGTACTTCAGGATCGTCTTCGTCGTCGGCGCAATCTGCTTGA
>CAZRPQ010000220.1:0-4954 GCA_964601725.1 uncultured Salinivenus sp.
CACGACGAAGATGGCCACTGGGCCCTTGTCTCCGCCTGTGCCGCCGGCGGGCAAGGCCACGCGATGCTGATTGAACGGATGGAATAGTGCGTATTGCGTATTTCGTAGTGCGTATCCTGTCCGGGTGGTCCTCTCCCGCACAACGCTCAACTCTCAACCCTCAACGCCCATGTCCGAAACGCTCGACGTACCCACGGACCTGCTCACCCTGACGGTCGATGACACCGGGGTAGCAACCCTGGAGCTCGACGCCCCCAACGCATCGGTCAACAAAATTTCGTGGGAGACGCTGAACGCGTTCTCCAACGCCTTGGACGTGATCGAAACCCGGTCCGACCTGACAGGACTCGTCTTCGCCAGCGGCAAGCCCGACTCGTTCATTGTGGGGGCCGATCTGGAGATGCTTCAGGACTTCGAGATTCCCGCGGAGGCCCGCCGGGTGAGCCGCGAGGCCCACGCCCTGGGCGAACACGTTCGTGCGCTTTCGATGCCGACGGTGGCCGCGCTGCACGGCCCCGTGATGGGCGGCGGCCTGGAGATGGCGCTCAACTGCGACTACCGCATCGCCTCCACCGCCGACGCCACGAAGATGGCGCTCCCCGAGGTGCAACTCGGCCTCCTGCCGGGCGGCGGCGGAACCCAGCTCTTGCCCCGCCTCGTGGGGGTGCAGCAGGCCCTCACGATGATGCTCACCGGCAAGAACACGTATCCGCAGAAGGCGAAGCGGATCGGCCTCGTCGACGCGCTTATCCATCCGCCCGGCCTCACAGACGCGGCCCGACGCGCCGCCCATCAACTGGCGACCGGCGACCTTTCGGTGGAGCGCGACGACCAGTCCCTGGGCGATCAGCTCTTGGAGGGGAATCCCGTGAGCCGCCGCGTCATCTACCGGCAGGCGCTGAAGCGGACCCAGGCGCGCACGCGCGGCAACTACCCGGCGCCGCCCCTGATCGTCGACGCCGTCCGGACCGGCATGGAGGAGGGCCTGGAGGCCGGGCTCGACACGGAGCGCCAGCACTTCGGGGACCTCGTCTTTACCCCCGAGTCGCAGGCGCTCGTGTCCCTCTTCTTCGCCAAGGGGCCGGCCGAGGAGAATCCGATGCCCGATGAGGCGCGCCCGGTGAACACGGTCGGGGTCCTCGGGGCTGGCCTCATGGGGAGCGGCATTGCCCAGGTGACGGCCGAGAACGGGACGGACGTGGTGCTCAAGGACCAGACGTTGGAGCTCGCGGCGAAGGGCAAGAAGGCGGTCTGGACCGCGTTGGACGAGCAGAAGGAGAAAGGCATCATTAACACGTTCACGCGCGACCAGATCGCCGAGCGGGTCGCTCCCACCAGCGCGTACGCCCTCCTTGAATCCTGCGACCTCGTCATTGAGGCGGTGCCGGAGGACCTGTCGATCAAGCACCAGGTGCTCTCGGCGGTTGAGGAGGTGGTGGCTGAGGACACCGTTCTGGCCTCAAACACGTCCGCCCTGCCCATCAGCCAGATCGCCGAGGGCGTCGACGATCCGTCCCGCGTGCTTGGCATGCACTACTTCTCCCCCGTCCCGGACATCCCGCTGCTGGAGATCGTGACGACCGAGGCGACCTCCGACGCGGCCCTGGCCACCGCCTACGCCGCGGGCCTCGCGCAGGACAAGACGGTGATTGTCGTGAACGACGGGCCGGGCTTCTACACGACCCGCATCCTGGCGCTCTACATGAACGAGGCCCTGCTGCTCTTCGACAACGGGGCCGAGGTCGAAGCGGTCGACGAGGCGATGAAAGACGCCGGCTTTCCGATGGGCCCCTTCGAGCTGTTCGACCTCGTGGGCCTGGACGTGGCGGCCAAGATTACGGAGGTGATGGGGGACGCCCTCTCCCCCGAGCGAGTCGACATCAGCGAGACCGCCGCCCATCTCGCCGACGCCGACTTGCTCGGCCAGAAGACCGACCTGGGCTTCTACACGTACGACGCGGACGACGATCAGGACGACAAGGACCCCGAGGCGGTGAACGAGGCGGTCTACCACTACGCCAGCGCCCCCACCCGCACGACCCCTCCCGCAGAGGTCGTGCAGGACCGCCTCCTCCTCATGATGGTGAACGAGGCCGTTCGGTGCCTGGAGGACGAGGTGCTCCGCGCCCCGATCGACGGCGACCTCGGCGCCGTCTTTGGCCTCGGCTTTCCGCCGTTCCTGGGCGGGCCGTTTCGCCACGTCGACACCGAAGGGGCGGAAACGATGGTCAACGCCCTAGAGCGCCTGGCAGACCGGCACGGCAATCGGTTTCGGCCCGCGGAGCGCCTCCGCACCCACGCCTCGCAGAATACCACCTTCTACGACTAGCGGGTTTGCTCGCCTACTCTGGCAGATTCGTAAAGCACCCCCCCCGAGCTCTCCGATTTCCTTGTCGTTCCAGACCCCGATCTGGAGCCGATCCGGGCGTACGGAATCTAGGCTCCAAATTGAGTTTGGAGCGACGGTACTGTCGAAGAAACTGTTCAGGTCCATCAGCGCATGCCTCCCTCCCCGTCGATCGCCGAACTGCAAGAGGCCCTCTCGTCCCCCGATGCCTATCCGCACGACCCGGAACGGATCGAGTTCACGCAGACCCACATCTCGCTGATTGCGCTCGCCCCGCCGCGGGTGTACAAAATCAAAAAGCCGGTCTCGCTCGCCTTCCTCGACTTTTCGACCCTGGAACGCCGTCGGCACTTCTGCGAGGAAGAGGTGCGGCTGAATCGCCGCCTTGCCCCAAACACGTACGAGGACGTGGTGCCCCTCGTCCGGACCGACGACGGCCTCCGCGTGGAGGGCGATCCCGACAGCAGTCGGGGCGAGGTCGTGGAGGTGGCCGTGAAGATGCGGTACCTGGAGCCGAGCCAGTTTCTGGACGCTCGGCTGGCCCGGGGCGCGGCGTCCGAGACGGACATCGACCGGCTCGTCCGCACGCTCTGTGCATTCTACCGGTCCCGCCCCTCGTCCCCCGAGGTGGCCGAGGCGGGCCGAATCGGGCGCTTGCGGGCGGTGACGGAGGAGAACTTCGAGGAGGCCGAAGGGCAGGTCGGCGCCCTCCTCTCCCGCCCGGCCCACGAGGCCCTCCAGTTCTTCGCCGACCGATTTTACGACCAGTACGCCCCCCTCCTCCACCAGCGCCGGGCCGGCGGCTTCATTGTGGAGGGCCACGGCGACCTGCGGCTGGAGCACGTCCACGTTACCGACGAGCGGGTCGCCATCTTCGACTGCATCGAGTTCAACGAGGAGTTTCGGTACCTCGACGTGGCGAACGACGTGGCGTTCTTGGCCATGGATCTCGACTTTCACGGCCACCGGGGCCTGTCGCGCCGCTTCGTGGACCGCATGGCGAAGGGCCTGGGCGATTCGGACCTGCCCCGGTTGATTGACTTCTACAAGAGCCAGCGGGCGCAGGTGCGGGGCAAAGTGGAAGGGATTCGGGCCGCCGAGGACGAGGTGCCGCTCCGCGAACGGGCTCGGAGCCGGGCCCAGGCGCGGCACCACTACCAGTGGGCCCTCCGCTACGCCGTGGCCGGGAGCGCGCCGCTCGTCGTGGTGATCATGGGCCGCCCCGGCACCGGCAAGAGCACGCAGGCCGAAGCCGTGGCGCGCGCCCTGGGCTGGCCCCACCTCGCCTCCGACCGCATCCGCAAGACGCACGCGGGCGTTCCCCTCCACGGCCGGGCCGACGCCGACACCCGCGAGCGCCTTTACAGCGACGCCATGACGAGGGCCACCTACGCGACGCTCCGGACCCGCGCGCTCCAGCAGGCCCGTCGCCACCACGGCACGGTGCTCGACGCAACGTTCAGTCGCCCCGAGCAGCGGGAACAGCTCCGCACCGCCCTCCGCGCCGCGGACGTGCCGTGGGTCTTCGTGGAGCTGACGGCCGAGGAGGAGGTCTTGAAGCGACGCCTGCGCCGCCGCTCCCCGGAGGCCGCCACGGCCTCCGACGCCCGGGCGAGCGACCTCGAGATGCTGACCGAGCGCTACGAGGCGCCCGACGCCCTGGAGGACCCGCGGCACGTTCGCGTCGGGACCGAAGGAGCGCCCGAGGATACGACCCTCGCCATTCTCAAAATGCTGATTAAGATACGTTATGCTGCACTCGCGGAAACAGCTCTAGCGTGCGCTTGGCTGCTCCCCTAACTGCGCGACTGGTCCCAAAGGAGCCCAAGAGTATGACAAAGCTGCTTGAAAAAGCCTTCTCCAAGGCCTCGAAACTTCCTGATGAAGATCAGGATCGATTGGCAAAACGAGTTCTTAACGAGATCGAGTCCGAACGGCGTTGGGCGGAGCTATTTGAGCAGTCACAGGACGAATTGGCGACCCTTGCAAGGGAGACACTCGCCAAGCACCGCGCCGAGAAAACCGAAAAGCTCGACCCCGATGACCTGTGATTTCGTACACGACAGACCAGTTTTGGGAGGCGTATGGGCGACTTGACGAGCAAACGAAGAAACGAGCGCGGAAAGCATATCGTCTCTTTGAGGACAATCCAAACCACTCGAGCTTGGAGTTCAAGAAGATCCACCCATCTCAACCGGTCTATTCAGCACGAGTGACGTTGGATCACCGGGGGTCGGCGTACGGGACAGGCACGAGATTGTGTGGGTATGGATCGGTCCGCACGACGAGTACGAACGATTCATCGCGAGCATCTAAAAACGTGGGGCGTAACCCCTCTTCTTTGCAACCGACGATGGGCGAATGCCGCTTTCAGCGGGTGTCGTATCCATCGTTTTGCTCGTGTGATTTCCCGCCCATCGCGGCTGAATTTTGCCGTTGTGCAGATTGCTCACACCTCCCCAGTGGAAAGGGTCGCCCCAGAGCCCTCCACACAGCGAAGACCCTTCCCACCGGCTGCCGTTCCTATGCCACGGCCAGGTCCATCGCGGCCTCCGAGGAGATCACCTGCACGCCGGCGTCGTTCATCTCGTCCCAGGCCTGGGCCAG
>CAZRPQ010000221.1:0-4944 GCA_964601725.1 uncultured Salinivenus sp.
AGACCAGGTCCACCTCGTTGCGCTCGAAGTGGTAGTTGCGTTCCAGAACGCGGTAACCGGCCTTTTCGAGGTGGGTGGCCGCGGCGTCTTCGCCGCGGTCTCCAATGTCGTTGGTCGTGGCCATGACGCGAAGAAAGCGCGCGGGGATGCGTGGTCAATGGGGGGGATCGGTCTCGCTGGAGTCGGCGTCGTTAAGACGCAGCGCGAGCTCCAGGAGCTGCTCGATCTGGTCGATGTCTTTGTTTCGGACGAGGGGGAGGAGGGCCTCGGAGACGCCTTCGAGGACTTTCATGAGATCGATCAGGTTGGCAAAGCGGCGGTGCAGCACCTGCTCGGCCTCTGGGCGATCCTCGATCGGCTCGCCCTCCCCGACCAGCAGATCCGCACAGTCCTCCAGACGCGACCGAACGGGATGAACCTCCCGGTGCTGCCGCTCCTCAATAATCCGGGCCGTGATCTGCCACACGTCCTTCTCTGCCTCGTAGTAGTCTTTTCGGGAGCCGGACCGCTGTGTTTTGCTCACCAGATCCCAGTCCACGAGCGACCGGAGATTCATGTTCGCATTTCCTCGGCTCACGTCGAGCCGCTCCATGATTTCGTCGGTGTTGAGGGGGCGCTCCACACAGTAGAGCAGCGCGTGGATCTTCGCCATCGTGCGATTGATGCCCCAGGTCGAGGCCATCTCCCCCCACAGCGAGACGAAGCGGTCCACAGCTTCCTGGACCCGGGAACTTGAAGCGCCGTCGGCAGTCGACGGATCGGGAACCGGAGATTCAGACGACGTCATGGATTGTCCACACTTGAATGAGATGCTCCCCTGGGAGGCCGATTGCGGGCCTCCGGCCATCATCCCTACTCCCAAATCCTCCCGAATTGTTTCTCTTCAACGACGTGGCGCCTACACATCAAGGCCTGTAGTTTGTACACTGAGGTACGCTGAGCAGTGAGAGGCATGCCTTTTCCGACACGATGGCCCCGGCGGTAACACCCCGCCCCCTGAGCGCTCTTCCTCGCAGACCCTCATTTTCTGAATGTCGACTCCCTCCCGCCCCGACGTTCCCGTGATTACGATTACGACGGACTTCGGCACACAGGACGCGTACGTCCCCGCCATGAAGGGCACGATGCTCTCCATCTGCCCGGAGGCGCGGCTGGTGGACGTGACCCACGAAATCAGCCCCCAGGACGTGATGGAGGCAGCCTTCGTGCTGCGGTCGGCCCACCCGTACGGTCCAGAGGGGGCCGTGCACCTCGTGGTCGTCGATCCGGGCGTCGGCACCGACCGGCGCGCCGTCGCGCTCCGCGCTGAGGGTCAGTGGTTCGTGGGACCCGACAACGGCGTCTTTCCGCTCGTCCTCGACCAGGAGTCCCCCGACGCGATGGTGGAACTCGACGACCCCACCTTTTGGCGAAGCGCGTCCCCGAGCACCACGTTCCACGGCCGCGACATCTTTGCGCCCGCCGCCGCCCACCTCGCGGCCGGACGCTCCGTCGACGACATCGGAACCCCAATCAACACGCTGGAGCCCCTCCGCTGGGCCCGCCCGTCCACGACCGCCAACACGGTGCAGGGATGGGTGGTCCACGTGGATCACTTTGGGAACTGTATCACCAATATTCGGCGATCGACGCTGGCCGACGCCGCCGAACTAGACGATTCGGAGCCGTCCCTCGACGCCTTCCCACCCCTAAAGTGCTACGCGGGAACCACTGTGCTCCGGGACCTCCACCCCACCTACGGGGCGGTGCCGGAGGAAGACCCACTGCTGCTATTTGGGAGCACAGAGCACCTTGAGATTGCCGCCAACGGGGGGAACGCCGCCGAACTGCTGGACATACGAAAGGGCGATTCTGTCAAACTCGTCCTTGAAGAATCATCGGCGTAATTTTGCGTCTCTGGTCGAGCCGCTTGAATCCCGACTCGACTGTCAGTCTGCGACGTCATGGCCCTTTTCTCCTCCCCCTCATCCGACGCGTCTCCGCTCCTTGAGACGCTGAAGACGCTCTACCCGCTCGCGTGCCTGCTGGCGGGGCCGGAGGAGGCCCCCGACCTCCTCCTTCGCGTGTATCAACAGGCGGCGGAGCGCCCACCGACCGACCGTCCTGATAATCTGAACGAGTGGCTTCTCGCTCTTCTCCGGGAGACCAGCCTTGACCGGGAGGCCAGCGACGAGGGCAATTTCTCGGGGACGGAGACCGGGGGCGCCCCGAACGCCGACTCCTCGCCCGCCGATTCGCTACGACAGGAGGTGGCCGAGCAACGCGCCGAAGAAGCCCTGCCCGTCGCCCTGGCTGCCTGCTCGCCGCAGGAGCGATTTCTGCTCGCCGTAGACGCGCTTGAGGAGTCCGAGGATCCGCAAGACCCTCCTCGTCCCCTCCCCCTTGACACCACGACCTCGGACGCCCGCGCGGCTCTTTGGAATAGCCTCCGGGCCGTCCTGTCGGAGCCGGAGGCCGCCCTCGTCGAGGAGGCCCTTTCCGACGCCTTCCTCCGGGAGGCAGTGCGGAATTTGATTACGTCTCGCTTCTCCCCCGTTCCTCGCTCACTCCGGTCTGAAATCCGGGAGATCGTCCAGAGGGAGGCCGCCCAGACTGCGCGAGCCAAAGACTCGCCCGCGGAGGAAGACGAGCCCTCGTCCCCGGCGAAATCGTCGTCTCTGCTCGATCGCCTTCCACCGCGTCCCACCCCTCGCTTTCTTTTCCTCACGCTGTTGATCGGCGTGCTGGTCGTGGCAGGGGGCATCGGGGTGTCGTACGTGACCCAGTCCTCGTCCGCCCCCTCCCCGTCCAGCACCAGCCTCATTGCCTTCTCGGCGGAGCAGGCCGGGAGCGTCGCGCCCGACGTGAGGACGAGCAACCGGGCGAAGGCCAAGGCGTACGTGGAATCGACCTGGGAGCGCCGGATTCAGGTCCCCGCCATTGAGGGGGCACAGCTCCAGGGCGTGGGCCGGATCCGTACGGGCGACGACACCGAGATTCCCGTCTTTCTGTACACGGAAAGGGACGACAGTTCGCGCATCGCCACGTTCGCGTACAGCTACGCCCTCGTCGACCAGATTGAATCCACGGTCACGCTGGCCACAGGAATTCGCGAGGCGCTTGCCCAGCGCAATCACCCGGTGGCCCCCGAGCACGCGTCCGGAACAGGCCTCCTTTGGCGCGATCGGGACGACATTTTCGTCGTCGTGGCCCCCTCCATCCCTGCCGACTCCCTCCGGTCACGAGTTCGGCCGGCAGACTAGGGAGCGTTCTCCGCCGCCGGGATTTGGATGCGGAAGGTCGTCCCTTCCCCGACGGTCGACGAGACGAGTTCGAGGCTTCCCTCGTGGTAGGTTTCCACCACGCGCCGGGCCAGGCTCAGTCCCAGCCCCCAGCCGCGCTGCTTGGTGCTATAGCCGGGCCGGAAGATGTTCTTCCACTGACGGCGGTCGATGCCCTGTCCCGTGTCCCGGATCTCGATGCAGACCTCTCCCTCCTCTTCCCAGCCCGAGACCGTGATGGCCCCCTCGTCGTCCTCGATGGCGTCGAGGGCGTTTTTGAGGAGGTTTTCGAGCACCCAGGCAAAGAGCTCCTCGTTCGCCTCAGCGGCCAGCGCCTCGGGCATGTCGACCGTCAGGTCAACCGACTGCCCCTGCCGTGGGATGCGGCGACGGAGATAGGTGGTCGTCTGCTCCACGATGGGGACGAGGTCGCAGCGATCGAGCTTCGGCTGGGACCCGATGTCCGAAAACCGATCGGCCACGCGCTGGAGACGCTCCACATCGTTCTCAATCTCCGCCAAGGCCTGCTCCTTCTGCTCCGCGTCGAGGTCGGGCGAGCGCAGCATCTCGGTCCATCCCATGAGGCTGGACAGGGGGGTGCCGAGCTGGTGGGCCGCCTCCCGGGCCATGCCCATCCAGAGGCTGCTCTGCTCGCTGCGGCGGATGTACGAGAAGCCGAAGTATCCCACCATCACGAACAGGCCCACGAACACCAGTTGCACCCAGGGAAAGATCCGGAGCTCCGTGATGAGGGCCGACTCGTCGTAGAACACGTACTGCGTGAGTTGTCCCCGGGCGCCGGACGGCTCCGCGTCCTCAGCCCCACTGGGCAGATCGATCCGAACCGGAATGGGCTCAAAGGCCGTTTTCATTTCGGCCAGTTTGCGGTGCAGCCGTTTCATCGCCTCGGCCGAATCCTCGGGCGGCAGCGCCCCGATGGTGTCGGGCACGCCCACGTTCTGCCAGGACAACGGTTGACGACGCGTCGAGTCCGTGATGATGGCCGGCACGCCGAACTGGTTCGGCTCGAGGATCTGATTGAGGATGAAGTTGAACTCGCGCGTGGGGGGCATGGTCTGGGCCCAGTCCACGGCGTCCCGAAACCCTGCGATGCGGTCTTCGGACGGCGCCCCCGAGGTCGCGTTCGGGTCGAGGGAGCGGAGGTAGGCCTCCAGGCGGCGGAACTCCTCCCGGTGGGGATTGGCGGACTGCTGGGTTTGCACGACCTGCTCCAGCGCGTCGGCCCAGAGTCGGATGACGGCCTGCTCGCGCTGCTGCAGCCGATCGACGAGCTGCTGGGTGTACCACAGCGACGCCACGGCAATCCCGACCGCGAACACGATCAGTCCAAGCTTCAACCGAACCGACCAGCGATAGGCGTCCATGAGAGCGCCGGTGTTGCGTCTGGGCGTTGAGGCGTGGGCGCGCGAGCGGGAAGGGGCGAGAGGGAGCGCGGGGGAGTGGGGGCGTGGAAGAAGCAACGGAAGGGAGTGCCCGCACCGATCGGCATGCGCTTTCCTGCTCCCCGATCCTCGACTCTCTATTTAGCGACCTATCACTTTCAGTCGGAGACGCTCCCAAAAATCCCTCAACTCGTCAGTCCGCACCCCGACGGTTGTCGGTGATCTTCCTGGGGACAGCACCGCTGTATTCGGGGAGATCCTGAGTCGAGCTCAGGACCGAT
>CAZRPQ010000222.1:0-4933 GCA_964601725.1 uncultured Salinivenus sp.
ACTGAGGTTTTGTGTGACCTGGACTGAGGTTTTGTGTGACCCGATTAGCGTAAAGTCTTGTTTTTTCTAAATTTGCCCGATCGCCTAATATAATAATATAATTATATAAATGGATAATCGCGCGCGCGACATCAAGAATCGGTGCACTGGGGGTCCGGAAGTCTGCGGGCAGGGCTTTAGCCGAGGGGACGGATTTATACCGAATGCGATTGAGACCACAGAGCCTAGCCTATTTTCAAATATAAAACCATATTTTTTGAGCTCCAGTTCCCAGTATGTACCTTATTCCAGGAGCCGAGAACTCGTCTCTGTGGCAGCTGAGTGAGGGGACGCTCCGTTGTTTCCTGGCACGACATTGCCTTCGACAGTAGATCGACTTGCGAAATGTGCTGTAAGATAAGGGTCCCCAATTCTTCGGCTCTCGCAGCTTGCCGTGTGCTCTGCACGCTTAGGGTCGTGAGTCTGCTTGTTTTCGCCACGGGAATCCTGTGGCCTCGAGCCGGGCACGCGCAACAGGCAGACTCCAGCGCGACGTGCTACGCGAGCCGGACGTTTGAATCGAACTGGGCGTCGCTCGATCAGCGAGACACGCCGCACGCGAATGGGCGCTACAAAGACAAAGACCCCCCTGCGCCGCCTGCTGGACCACGCCCAGGACATTGGGGCCTTCGAGCAGATTCTCGTTCTCGAAGGGCCGTTTCCGGAGGACCGCGACATCCAGGTTAGGGACCTTGGCGTGAACGTTGCGGCCGACGAGAGCGCCCACACGGCGGCGGATGTCCTCGAGCGCATCGGGATGGGGTACGGCTCGATTGCGCTCAAGCCCATCGCGAAGACCCTCAGCGTGACCATGAAGATGGCGCAGGTGGCTCACGAGAACCATACCGCGTGCTTTTGCGCGGATCTCACGGTCAATCCGGTCCTGGTAGACTGGAACAAAAACGTCGCGGCCCGGCTGGCCCCACTGCCGGGACTCAAAATCGGCCTCATGGAAACCAACGGGCATCAAAACTATGCCCAGTGGTCCGAAATGGAGAGCTACCACTCCTGCCCCGACGCGGACTGGCGAAGCGTTCAAAACGGGGCGTTTCCCCTCCGCGAGAACTTCTACGAGCGCAGCGGATGCATCTTTCAGACCCCCGACCACTACGCGCGTCTGGTTCAGCCTCCGCAATCTGACTGAGTCCCAAGCCTCTTCCCCAGTCGGCCGATGGGTACGGCGGCGAACTCGTTGGGAGACTGCCCCAGAACAAGACCATCCCCCAGTACGGACGACCCTCTCTTATCACGGGGCTTCGAGGGACCGATACGCTGAGCAGCGCGAAGGCGTACGGTCGGGACCGTGCACGAAATAGACTCTCATCACTTCCTCACGTTCATGACACCCTATGCCAAGTTGGTCGGTGGAGGGCTGGGGGGATTGATTGTAGGCTTGTTGGTTCTTGCCTTTTCCCCGTCCCCACAGTCCACCCCTGCGGCGTCCACCCCGAAAACGGTCGAGATCAAGGCCATCTCGGGTCTTCAGTACGACCAAGTGCGTTTTGCCGCTGAGCCGGGCCAGCGTGTTGAGATCGTTCTCGAGAACGTAAGTTCTCTCCCCCACAACCTCCTCATCACGGCGCCCGGTGCCCGCATGTCGGTCGTAAAGGCGGCAGGACAGATGGAGAACGGCTTGGACCGCAACTACACGCCCGATTCCGACTCGGTGCTGCACGCCATTCCGGTGCTCGATCCCGGTCAGCAGGACACGCTCTCGTTTGCGGCCCCGGCGGAAGAGGGCGTGTATCCGTACGTCTGCACCTTTCCGGGCCATGGGACCGTCATGTACGGAGCCATGTACGTGTCCGGCGATGGGGACGAGGCGATGCCTCCCCTGGCGGACGACCCGCATGTCCCTGCGGATCGTCTCCGCACCGACGCGACCGAGACAGGCCCGGGCTCCCAGCATCCCTACTCCACGGACCCGCCGTTCATGTACCGCACCTTCATGCCCGAAAGCAGTCCGGCCTCCATCGCGGTCGGCCTGGAAACCGGGATTTCCTACTGCTTCGATGCCACGCCGGTCACGCTCCGGTACGCCTGGCGGGGCGGCTTCCTGGACAACAGTGAGGTGTTCAAGGGGCACGTCTCTGAGCAGCGGGCGGAGATTGAAGGGACGATTTTCTACCGCAACGACGGCTCTTTTCCCCTCCGACTGGGGGACAATTCGCCGCCCGACGACGTAGACTTCGACGGCTACCGAATGGTCGACGAGCGTCCGCAGTTTTTGTACACGGTCGATGACGTTCAGGTGCGTGAACTGATCACGCCGACCGACGAGGGAGCGGGACTCCGGCGCACCTTTCAGATTCCAAACGCAGAAGAGACGGTCCGATTCATTCGGAGCCCGCAGGAGGACGTCACCATTGAGGCGTCGGCGGGCTCGTGGCAGGCCGATACGCTGCGGCTCCGGCCCAGCGACGCCCAGGAGTTCACCGTGACCGTCACACACAATTCTTCGGGCTCCTTGTCGTCTACCGATCCGCAGACCGATTCAGTCTCCCCGCAACGATGAAGCACATTTCGCTTTCGGTTTTGTTGTTCGCAATCGTTTTCGGGGGGCTTGGCTGTGGGGGGGAGCCGTCCGACGGCGCGGGCGAAACCTCGCCCTACGTCGTCGAGACCATCCAAACCCCTGGCGGGCTCGTTCCTGAGGTGGGCGGCCTCGACGTGCTGCCCGACGGGCGTCTCGTCGGCGTTTTTCACCATGGGGAAGTGATGACCTACGACCCGCAGACGGAGGAGTGGACGGTCTTCGGAACAGGACTTCACGATCCGCTGGGCGTTACGGCCGTCACGAACCACGAGGTTCTCGTCATGCAACGTCCCGAGCTGACGCGCCTCCGGGACACCGACACGGACGGAAAAGCGGACCGGTACGAGACGGTAACCGACGACTACGGGATGACGGGCAATTACCACGAGTTTGCGTTCGGGCCGGAGGAGGGAGCGGAGGGACACCTGTTCATCTCTCTCAACACAGCGTCGAATCGGGCTGGAAACTGGGACCGGATGCGCGGGAGGTACAACCCAGAGGGCCGCCCGGGACGCATGTATGCGGCAACGCCCTATCGAGGATGGGTGATGCGGTACCATCCGGACACAGACTCCCTCGAACCCTTTGCCAGTGGGTTCCGCTCGCCGAACGGCCTCGTCTTCGATCCGCAGGGTCGCCTCTTCGTGACGGACAATCAGGGCGACTGGCTCGGCACCAGCAAGCTGTACCACGTCGAGAAAGGCAACTTCTACGGCCACCCGCAGAGCCTCGTGTGGGAAGACGGGCTCGGCGACGTGCAGCCCCTGGACCTTCCGGTGCCCGTGCTCAACGAGATGCGTGAGCGAGCGGCGGTCCTCTTTCCCCAAAGCCTCCTTGCCAACTCGCCGACGCAGCCCATCGTGGACACGACAGGCGGTCGGTTCGGCCCTTTCGAGGGCCAGATGCTCATCGGCGAGATGAATCACCCGCGCATCCTGCGGGTGATGCTTGAGCGCGTAGACGGGACTGTGCAAGGCATGGTGACGACGCTCATCGATTCGAGCACGGCCCACGAAGAGCTTCCCCTCCGCATCGGCAACAACCGACTGGTGTTTGCCCCCAACGGGGATCTGTGGGTGGGCCAGACCGATCACGGGTGGCCCGGCGATCAGGGCATTCAGCGCGTCCGGTGGACGGGGGAGACGCCGATGGAAGTGAAAGAGATGCACCTGACGGAGAGCGGGTTCGACCTCACGTTTACGCGCGCCCTCCAGATCCAGACTGCCCGTCCCGATTCGGCCTACCAGTTTACCCGCTACTACTACAACTACAATCGCGAGTACGGGTCCGACCGGATGGACGTGCAGCCCGTGGACGTGACCGACGTCTCGCTGTCTGGGTCCGGTCGTCGGGTGTCTCTAACGCTGGAGACCCTCAGGCCCGGCTACGTCTACCAGCTCGACCTGAATGGCCTCCGGGCCGAGGACGGCACGCCAGTGGCGCACCCAACACTCTACTACACCCTCAATCGGCGTCGACCGTAGCAATTTTTTCTGGGCGCGTCGGCATTCGCGACTGCCCGGGAGCTATCATGAACAACGAGGCAGGATGCCTCGTCATCTCCGACGCTTGGTCGCATGTCAACACTGCGAGACGGCCCCGTGATCGGATTGGGGTCGAATCGGGGAACCATCCGGCCCACCGCTTCGAGTCGTGGCGGGAGATCTGGTGCCACTGAAGCAAGTTCTCGGCCCTGGATCGAGTCTACTGCCCCCCGTCCTCCTTCGTCTCCGACACACCGGCCTTCAGACAGTTGTAGACGCCCTTGACGTTCACCTCATACAGCCGATCGAGATCCTCCTCGGTGGTCTCCCCAACCGTGCCCACATGGGCAATCCCGGCGTTGTTGATCAGCACCTCCAGCCTCCCCAATTCGTCGACGACCGTGTCGAAGGTCGCCGGCACTTGGTCACTGTCGCTCACGTCGCACTCGAAAAACGACACTGTGCCCCCCTCCTCTTCCAGGGTGCGGTCCGTTTCCTTGGCGGCGTCCCGATCGACGTCCAGGACCGCCACCTGAGCACCCTCCTCGGCAAACCCCCGAGTGATGGCCTTGCCGATGCCCGACGCGCCCCCCGTCACGATTACAGTTTGTCCATCCAGTTCTCCCTTGATGTGCAGTCGGTTGTGCAAAGCAGTGAAGTCGAATGATACTGGAGCTCTACCTTGGGATAGTACTGCCCGCTCAGGAGAGCGCCCCGGGTCGGGGCACAGTTCGCCGCGTTCGCGTAAGCCTGGGAAAAGCGCATGCCCTGAGCGGCAAGGGAGTCGATGTGGGGAGTTTCGTAGAAGTCCCGATCCATCGGATCGAAGCTATTGACGTCCGCCCAGCCCAGGTCATCCGCGAGGATGAAGACG
>CAZRPQ010000223.1:0-4905 GCA_964601725.1 uncultured Salinivenus sp.
ATAATATAAAACGAGTGTAATCGTGACTGTTTTTTGAACGGACTGATTATTACCTTACGTCTGTGTGCTGAATCAGTACGGATGCGAGAGGCTTCTCACGCCCGGCGTCGGGCCTACAGGCGCTCGGGCTCTTTCATCTCTCAAGATCCAAAAGGTCCCCCTGTTCATGTCCGCCCGCAACTGCACACTCGGCGAGAGCCTCCGGCGCTGGCTCGTTCAGCAAGGGAGTGACGAGATCGCCGAGCGGTTTTCCCCCTGGATTCAGCGCACCCTTCAGGATCTGGGGTACGATCCGGATCGTCCCGCAACCGACGAGGACCTCCAGGAGGCAAAAGCCTTGCTCCGGCGAGCCGACATCACGCCCGCTCGCATGCAGCGGGCCTGCCGCGAGGCGCGGCGGGCAGAGGCCCAGGGCCTCTCGGTTCTGGAGTGGACCCAGGGGATTCAGGAACGGGCCTACAGCGAAGCGATGGCGGAGAAGGCATCCCAGCGGGCGAAGGACCGGCTCGAGCGCGAGTTTGAGGAGGAGGCGTCCACCCTCGACGCACCCCCCACGCCAAAAGAGGTACTTGCCTTCCTGCTGGTCTGGGAGGAACTGGGCGGGTCCCCTGTGTTGGCCGCACTCCAGGAACTTCAGTCCCAGGACGAGGGAGTCCCTCCACAGAACTGACCCGATCCTGCGATCAAGGCCCTGACCGCCGCGCCCGCTCCGCGGCCGAGTTTGCAACGCCGTTTTACCGAAGAACAACGTTCGTCGGCACTCGCTCGCCGCAGGCAGGCGCTCAGGAAGTTAGGCGCCCAGGAAGTGATACCAGGTAGGAGATTTCGATGTGCGTTTCCGCCTCCCTCCGTCTGCGCAGGACAACCCGCCGGTCGTCTTAAGCCGAAGTCCCGCCCCGAGGCATAATTTAGACCACTCCTTATACCACTCCCTCAGCCGGTCCCACTGACTGCTCAGGATCTGCCCGTTGGTTCTGCGCAGATGGCATTACGAAACCGCCTCCGCATCACGGGACATATCCTCGAGGGTACGCCCCTTTGTCTCCTCCACGAAGAGCCGAACGAACACGAAGGCAACCACGCCAAACGCCGCGTAAATGCCATACGAGAAGCCAAGCCCGATGGAGTCTAGCAGCACGGGGAAGGTCACGGTGACGAGAAAGTTGGAGAGCCACTGCACCACCCCGCAGACCGACAGCGCGGCCCCGCGAAACTTGTTCGGAAACATCTCGCCGAGCATCACCCACATGATCGGGCCCCACGAAAAGGCAAAGAAGGCGATGTACCCATTCGCGGCCAGCAGGGCAATCAGTCCCTGACTGCCTTCCATTTGGAGATTTCCGGCCCCGCCCTGCGCCGCGGTCCCGAAGATGAAGGCCATAATGCCGAGCATCAGGGCCTGCCCCAGTGCCCCCACCAGGAGCAGGGGCTTCCGCCCAACCCGGTCCACGAGGGCGATGGCGACGAAGGTAAAGAGCACGTTGACGGATCCGTTCACGACGTTGGTCAACAACGCGCTGGCCTCCGTGAATCCGGCCGCCTGCCAGAGCGTCCCGCCGTAGTAGAACACCACGTTGATGCCGGTAAACTGCTGCAGGGAGGCGAGGCCGATTCCGACCCAGACAAGCGGATGGATATTGCCCGTGTGCTCCTGAATGACGTCGACGAGACGAGGCCGTCGCTCTTCTTCGAGCGTCGAGCGGATGTCCGCGATCTTGGCGTCCACGTCCTCGGCCGTCCCCAAGCGTTGAAGCACCGATCGGGCCTTCCCCTCCTGGCCGGCAGCCACCAAGTACCGGGGCGACTCCGGAACGAGGACGAGCGAGGCCAGGAAGACGGAGGCCGGAATCAGTTCCATCCAGTACATCCACTGCCAGGCCTCGTACCCGTACCAGAACACCTCGGAGGCGCTTCCAGCGGCCTGCGCAATGTAGTAGTTGTTCACGAACGCCATGAACAACCCGACAACGATCATCAATTGCTGCAGGGTCGCGAGGCTCCCACGAATCTCCGGCGGCGCAATCTCGCTAATGTACGCCGGGGCCAGAATACTGGCCGCCCCCACCGCCAGTCCTCCGGTTAAGCGCGCCATTATGAAGACCGGCGACGAACCCGACGCGCCGGAGCCCCACGCACTGATCATGAACGCAATGGCAGTGAGGATCATCGTCCATCGCCGCCCGATCCTGTCGGCCAAGTTTCCCGCAAAAAAGGCCCCCACCGCGCTGCCCAACAGCATGGACGCCACGTTGAACCCCGTCCCGATGTCACTCGACCCAAACTCGCTCTGAATGGCGTCAACCGTGCCATTGATGACCCCGCTGTCGAACCCAAACAAAAACCCGCCGAGGGCCGCCGTGAGGGAAATGAAAAAGATTTTGACAAGATTGCCGCGGGCCAGTTTCGCAGTACCGCCCGATTCGTTGGCGTCGCTCATGATGCGTGAGGTCCGTGGGGAGTAGTTGTGACGCGCCCCCTGGCGCAGGTAGGCTTCTCAATCCGGCCTGGTGTGGGTCCTTCGGGGCAAGGGGCTCACGGTCTGGAGGACCCTCCAGAACCAGAACTCGCTTGGGTGAGAGCATACGTGATGAGAGCATACGAGAGACGGAGGGAGAAACGCAAGCGAAGAGGACCGGAGCGGCCCCTCATCCGCTGACGTAGCCGAGTGCTTCCGGGTTGAGGGGGGGGTCCTACTCAAGATGCGACGATTCCCCCCTCGGCCCGCCGCATGCGCGAGAATGCAGAGCGATCTTCCGCAAACGCTTCTACACCCAACAGTCAGACGTGACGACCGTAACCTTATCTAGTCTCTGGGCGACCCGAACCTCCATGACGACTGTCGCCTCTGCACTCCCTGAAGCAGGGCAACAGTGTTTCCGCATGGCAGGCCGAGGCGAACCGCGAGTGAATCACCACGCCCCTGCCGACGGGGAGGAGGCCCGAGCAAAAGTGAAGGAGATACCACTGCGGTCGCGTCGGCGGCAGAGTGACGAGTTCCCTCCGTCCTCGGGCGCTTCCATACTGGACACGCACGGCTCCAGGAGGGGCTTCGATTTCCCTTTGTCTCCAAGACCCACACCCTTTCGGTCATGACTCCTCTCTCTTGGAGTGTCGGGATCGGCACTGTGCTCGGGACCGCAGCGTACCTCGCCTACGAGCACTATCTGCACCCGGCCTGGCGGAGACAACGCCGCATAACTCAGGCTTGCAAGAAGGCCTTCCACGAGGAGGACTACCGTCTGGTGCGCATACGGCTCCACCCCAATGGGCCCTCCGGAATGGATCTCTTCGCCTCGTCCCCGTCCGGCTCGTCAATCTCCAGGCGTTACTTCACCTACAGGATCGAAAACGCAGGCGGGGACCCAGATCTCTCGGGCCTGAAGCGAAAAGAAATCAGTCTCATCCGCCACTACCTCGATCGCAGTGAGAAATCTCCCCATTATGGGGAAACGGTACTCCATCCCGAACGAAAGAGTGTCTCCCCACTCGGGCGCACGGAGCAGGAAGCACGCTGAGTTGATGGCCCTCTCCGCCGGGCGGCGGAACCTCTTCTCTCTGAGCGATCCTCGTCGCCCTGTACGCCCCGACCCGGACCGAGGGGCTGTTTCTGATGAGGGCCCCTTTCTTTGTGTCGGCCCCGCACCGCCCCCTCAGGGCATCCGGCCCGACAAGACGCGCGCTGGATGTGCCCTACGGATGCCTTCCAGAGGGATTCCAGGGGGCGAGACGCTGCCGCTATGCCAGTAGCGCGTTCTCGACCCGCTTCTGCTCCTGGGGACTGAGGGATCGGTGCCGCACGAGATGGAGGCTCGGATCGTCGGCCGTTGCTTCCAGGGCCATGCCGACCGTTTCAAAGGCACAAATCACGGTGCTCCCGTCCTGCAAATTGCAGCGTCCTCGGGTGGAGGGCGCATCGCTGTTGATGGCGTACACCCTATAAACCTCCTCGTGGGCGGCAGGTCGACGAAGATCAAGAGTACGAGATCGGGCCATGGGTTGGGATTGCTCGTTACGGACGGATCTGAGAAGGGTGCGCCCCCAGGAAGCTTCTCTATTTCCATAGCCGGTTTCGGGAACTTGGAGCACCAAAAGGGTACCCCTCCGCGTAGACCGGAGTCTCATCTATCCGTGGGGACCGACGACGGGCTTCTGCTAGGGCTTCCGTTCGGGTTTTAGCGCACACCGCCTTTATCCCAGAGCTTACCGTTGCGAAACGACTCCACCATTCCTCCTCAATTCCGGCTTGTACGCCGAAAATCCCGCCGATGAGGAATACGAGACGGTCAAAAAGCATACGCTCGCCGGAGAAACCCTTCTGTCGGGTGGCGAGTCCGGACCCATGCGGATGGCGAGACGGATCGCCCGCTCTCACCACGAGCGGTGGGATGGAGATGGATACCCGGACGGGTTGGAAGGAGAGCAGATTCCGCTCTCGGCCCGAATCGTGGCAGTGGCCGACACCTTCGACGCGATGACACACGACCGGCCCTACCGGGACGCGCTGCCGATCGAAAAAGCGTTCTCAATCATCGAAGAAGAAGCGGGTGCAAGGTTCGACCCTCAGGTCAGTGAAGCCGTCCTTCGGCGACGGGAGGGGATGGCCGCCCTGGTCTAGCACCTCGTCAAGCGTAATTATTCGTTCTCACACCATCTGCTCAGGATCATTGTGCAGGGTCCCGATGGTCGTCGAGATCAGCAAATCCGGTGGAATCGAACGCAACCCTGGCTATGGAGACGACCGGGCCGGTCGTCTCTATGTGGACGGGGGGGAGCGCAAGTGTACATCGAAAGCTCGCATTCGGCATCATGTGGTAGTGGGAACGAGCCTGGCGGGACGCTACTTCTCGACCGGGTGCCGCGTCTCCCCCTCCCCATACACCACAAACTTTTCGGTGGTGAGGGCCT
>CAZRPQ010000224.1:0-4899 GCA_964601725.1 uncultured Salinivenus sp.
CGACCTCCAGGGTGCGCATGCGGGCCGCCTGAATCCGGCTCAGAAACTCCTCGCTATTGTAGTGAAGAAGGATTTCCCGGAGGGTCCCGTGTCGGTGCAGGCTGTCTGTGATGGCTTCGGTCCGCTTCTGCCACCGTTTCACAAAGCGCGCGAAGGAGGGCTGGTTCTTCTGGGCCCACGTCATGACCGTGTCCATTGGCCAGGCGAGCTTGTAGTCGATCGGGTAGACCCGGTCGAGGCCGCTTCGGTGGGCCAGCCGAAAGCCGAGCTGATAAACTTCATTGACCTCCAGCTCGTAGCGGCCTTCCAGGTATGCCTCGTACAAGCTGTCGACGCGGGCGGAGTCTCCCACATCCCGCTCGACGGCCACCTTGGTTGGTCGAAAGTCCAAAAGTGAGTCGACGACGGCCTGGATCTCGGCTTGTTGCTCCGGGGCCATCGGGTCGTTGAAGTCGGGAGCGCCGGTAAAGTGGAAGGTGCCAACGGGAAGCACCTGAATGGGCTCCGTCGCCGACGTTTCGGCCTGCGGCGCCTCCTGCCCGGCTACGGGAGAGGCGGAGAAAGCGAGGTCTCCCATAAGCCCCGTAAGAAGCAGCAGAAGGAGCAGCGGACGTCCCGAATGGCCGCGTGTCCCGCGAGTGGGGGAGAGGCTCTGCATGGCGTGAGGCTTTTCCCGAACGGAAGAGATCCCGAAGGAACCTTGAGGCGAAAACTTCGCCGGTCTCCCTTGGGAAAGCAAATATTTCTGCTCTGGGGGGGCGTGCTGCGGTTGCAGGGTCGGACCGCTCGGCGGCGCGCTTCGGAGGTAGGAAGCGCATTGGTAAGAAGCGCATTGGTGGGCCGATAGGCAGCTTGAATGTCTTTTTTGCTTTCGATATTTAACCTCCGAACTGAGAGCTTATCTTTTCGGTTGTTACATTTGTCTTGGGAAAGTTAGTGGTCACGATGGTAAGGTTAGCAAGAGGCTCTGTGGGTGCGCTTGTGCTTCTGGACAACCTAAGATTGTTCGGCTCCTTTCTTCTCTTTCTTGTTGGGCTCACATCTCATTTCGCTGAGGCTCAGCAGCTGTCCGATACGTCTTTTGAGGCGTTTACGTCTCCTCACGCCGAGCCCGGCGGGAATTTCGCGGAGTTCGTGGCACAGGCGGGCGATGTCGACGGGGATGGAACGACAGACGTTTTGGTCGGGGCCTCGGGCGAGACCGTTGAGGATCGAAAAAATGCTGGTCGGGCTTACCTTCTAAGCAGTGCCCGAGGAGAAGTGCTCCGCGAGCTGGAAGCCCCCACGAGTAGCGAAGACGGCTACTTCGGCTATTCTGTTGGTGGCATTGGAGATGCCAACGGCGACGGCGTCCCCGACCTTCTGGTCGGCGCTGCCGGGGACACGACCCTCGCCGGACAGGCCTACGTCTTTGGGGGTGCCACCGGATCGGTGCTTCATGCGTTTCGCTCCCCGAACGGGAAGCCGGGAGGGCTCTTCGGCCGGTTTCCAGCGGGGGTTGGAGACGTCAATAGTGACGGATCGGGAGATCTGCTCGTCGGGGCCATTGGGGAAGACCGGACGTACCTTTTCGGGGGAGCCGACGGGGAACTAATCCAAGTGATACAGTCGCCAAGTTCCGCCCACGATCACTTCGGCTACCCTGCACCACTTGGGGACATCGATGAAAATGGAACGGTGGACATTGCGATTGGGGCTCCGACTGATAGTCTTCCCGAGAAACGGCGGGCGGGCCGCGTTTTTATCGTTGAAGGAGAGGAAGGGAGGATACTGCAGAGGATACGGTCCCCCAACGCCGTTTCAGAAGGATCTTTTGGGCATTCCATTGTCGCTGCAGGCAACCGCAGCGAGACTGGTCCGTCGACGCACCTTCTGGTCGGAGCCTCCGGCGAAGGGAGGGCCTACCTGTTGGACGTAGCAGATGGAACGATCGTCCACGAACTGACTCCTGATGGTGGTTCGAAGCAGGACGATCGATTTGGGCAGGCAGTGGCAGACGCCGGGGACGTTGATGGAGACGGAAGCTCAGATTTTCTTATCGGAGCACCTACCCGGAACGTGGGCGGCATACGCGACGCGGGCAAAATATATCTATTCAGCGGGGCCACCGGCGACCTTCTTTCGGTCCGGCCCTCCCCAAATCCATCAAACGAAGGGTATTTTGGATACTCGCTTGCCGTTGTTCGTGACACGGAGGCCGGAGGGCCCGAAGCCCTCTGCGCCGGAGCCTTTGGGGAGGACGCCGGTTCGATGAGCAGTGCCGGCCGACTTTACTGCTTTTCTCTGTAGCCAGCCAGTTCATTTGGGCTTATCCAGCCTCTCGTAGCCCGCGGTGCCGCTGTAAGCGGGTTCTGCCGCGTGTAAAGAGGGCTTCCTTGCCGGAGATAGTCGGAAAGAGGGGATCCGGTTTTAGGAGGGGACGAATGAGAACGTCTCAGAAACCACCCCAATAGGGGTACTTTCGGGATACGTGTAAAATGTCAACATAGGCCCTGGGTTACTCCTCTGAGCGCACTTCTTTGACGACGCGACCGACTACGCCCCGACTTACGTCCTCAGAGAGGGTCTCGTTGAGGGTCTTTTTGATCTTGCGGATCGACAGGTCGGTCTCTCCCGCTAGGCGCTCGATTTCTTGGATCGTCTCGTCGGGCGTCGGCGGGCGTCCGACGTGCGTTCCTTCTTCTTTGGCCGCCTGCATCCCCGCCTGTACCCGCTCGGAGATGAGCGACGATTCGAGTTCGGCCATCGCCCCGATGATCGTGAACATGGCCTTGCCCATCGGGCTGTCGGTGTCGATGTTGCCTTACGCGCTGACGAAGCGGATGCCCAAGTGATTGAACTCGTCGAGGGCCCGAATCAGGTGAGACGCGCTGCGGGCAAAGCGATCAAACTTCCAGACCACCACACAGTCGATGGCCCGCTGGCGGGCGGCCTCCATGAGGTTGTCCAATGCAGGACGTTCCTCCTCACGCCCGCTGACGCCCTTGTCGCAATACCAGTCGATGACGTTTAGATCGGCGTGCTCCGCGAAGCGGGTGATCCCCTGCCGCTGAAGAGCTTCGTCTTGGTCGGCGGTGGAGACACGAAGGTAGGCAGCGGTCTTCATGTAGATCGGCTGCGATCAGAGTCTGAAGGAGCCCCCCGGTGTTGGAAGATCGGCGTTCTGGGGCGGTAGGCAGTGTCCCAAAAGGTACTCCTTCTCGGATACTTTCGCCACCTTGCTTTCCGCCGGTAGAAGGCCGATCTTTCCGGACCGGTTCGCCCCACCCTTTTTGGACACCCGCTATTTCCGGTTCCGCTGCCCCCCTCCGAGGTATTCCTGTTCGAGGTACTTCTGTATGGCATCTATTGAGAGAACCGCATATCCTCGCTTCAAGCCGTCCCTCTCCGAACGCGAACTCAAAACGCTCTACGAACCGACGCCTCGCGAACACGGCTTTGCAGAAACGAACACGCGCTCGCCTCAAGGACAGCTGACGCTTTTGGTGCTATTGAAGTGCTACCAACACCTGGGCTACCTGCCACAGACGAAGGAGGTGCCCGACCAGGTGACCGATTACCTTGCCGATCACCTCGGCATGACAACAGCGCCGGAACTCGGCGCCGGGCGGCGGCAGGAGCGGCATCGCTACCAGAAAAGCATTCGAGACTTCCTCGGCGTAGAGAGCTTCTCGGAGGGTGGAAGCGGGGTCGCCGCCGAAGCGATGCGCGAAGCCGCTTTTACGCGAAGCGACCCGGCCGACCTCATCAACGTCGCTGTCGAGAATCTCGTCAAGGAGCGTTTTGAGCTTCCGGCCTTCTCGACGCTCGATCGGCTCGCCGGCCGTGTTCGGAGGGAAGTGCACGAAGAGATCTACGCTCGCGTCACGGGCGATCTCACCGAGGAGGAGCGCGGGCGCCTCGACGGGCTTTTCGACGTCGGGCCTGAGGAGACCATTACCGACTTTACGCGGATGAAGCGCGAGGTGCGCCCGAAAAATTGGACCGGTGATCCGACTAAGAGTGAAGTTTGGACGCTCGCGGTTTTGATCCTGTCCAAAAAGGCCTTTCTAACAGGGAAGGTCGTCTCGACGAGGTCCGACCTACGGTCGAGAAGCTCAGTCGAGAGGCTCAATCGAGAAGCTTTGCCAGGGAAGCCTCTACGTTAGCGAGGCGGTGGCAAGCGCAGCGGTACTAAGTTTAGACGAGGCCCTCCGCCCGGCTGGCGAGGAAGACTGAGGGAAAGTCCCTGGGGACTCGGTGGCTACAGAACGCCTCTTTTTCGCCTCTCAATTTAACAACCGATAACACCGAGGTCGAGTGCTGGTCACTGCCCTATCGTAGCATCGGATCAAACCAGTTCTGCAAAGGCAAATCCCCTCGTTGTTCGCTTAAAGCGTCAGCCTCGGTGCTCAGTTATCTGAGAGTCTGGACCTATTGTAGCGGAGGGCCAGTTATGTAAAGGGCTAAGTACTAAGTGCACAACAAAATCTACAAACTTTTCCCGCCTATGGATGTCGCGTTCTCAGTGCCAGACCGTCTTGCCGGGCGTCTTCAGGAGCGCTTCGGCGACCTGTCGGAGCGGGCCCTCCAGGCAATCGTTGCCGACGGATATCGAGAAGGGGCGCTCACCCTGGGAGAGGTCCGGGAGATTCTAGACCACTCGACCCGGATGCAGACCGAGCAATTTCTGAAAGACCGGGGAATCCTGCTTGAGATGACAGAAGAGGAGTTGGAGGAGGACGCAAGAGCCGCACGGGAGGCACGCTCCTAACGGAAGGCACGCTCCCAACAAGAAGCACGCTCCTGACGGGCGGCACGCTTCTAGGAACTTGCCAGTTTCGGCCGGACTCGGCTTCGGGCTTTCATCTCCAGACTTCTCCTCTCTCGTGGCCGTAGTCAGCGACACCTCGCCGCTAA
>CAZRPQ010000225.1:0-4899 GCA_964601725.1 uncultured Salinivenus sp.
GGGGACGATCTTGTTGCCTGCACTGCGAAAATCAAACGTCTGGTTCGCTCCGGACGCAGCAACCAGCGCCAGGGCCTGTGCGACAGGATCCTCCCCCTCCTGGTCCTCGACGGTCACCTGAAAGGGGGTGCTCGTTTCCTGCACTCCATCGCTCGCGGCAACGGCAACCTCGGTCGTGCCCGTGCCCTCCGGCTGGAGGAGAACCTCTGAGGTGTCCTCGACGACGTCCACTACGGACGGATCGGAGGAGGTCGCCGAGAAGGACAGCGCGTCTCCCTCTGGATCGTCGAATACGGTTAGGTCCAGTCCAACCAACTGGAGGGGAGGGCCAGGCGTTTTAAGCGTGTCGTCGGGCAGGGGATTGACAATTGTTGGAGCCTGATTTGGAGCAAACGTCACGACGTCCCCGCTCGGCTGGGCCGCGATCAGCCGGAAGGCCGGCCCGTCCTGGTTGGCCACCGGATCGAGGAACCCGCTCGCCAGCATCGTCGCCGCACTTCCGCCCAGCCCCGACAGGTCCGCCTGGAACGCAGCAATCGGATCGTCGGAATCGCCAGGCGTTACCACCAGTCGCTTCTCCTCGGCCGTGACTGGGAGGTAATTCGCCGTCACGTCGCCGTACGTCAGATCATCGAGGAGCGTAGTGCCGTTCTCGTCGACGTCGACGGTCGGGGCATCAGTCGCCCCGTGCCCTCCCCGCAGACCGACCTCACCACTTGGAGCCGTCGAGTCGGCCTCCGACTCGACGAGGAACTCGAAGGCAATCTCTTCTCCGTCCGGGTTGGGCTCAAAGTCGGCGGGATTGAGCACGCCGTTAGCCACAACCGTGTAGGTGGAGTCCGGGCTAAACGTGATCGTTTGGCTGGCGACGGTGTCCTGCACTCCCTCAGAGCCAGACGGCGCCACACCCACTTCGACCCCCACCGCCGCTGGGACCTCCACGAACGACGTTGCCGACCGGAAGCCAAAGTCGTCGAACTGCTTCTCCTCCCCAAAGTAAATGTCGACCGCGCTCACCGCCGGATCCGCCGCGTTGTGGATGAGTTGGGCCAGGGTCTCGCTGACTTCCACGGTGACCGCAAAGGAGGTGTCGATCTCTGCGACTCCGTCAGTGACCTGGACGCCGATAGCGTAGGTTGAATCCCGTTGACTGAGGGACGGGGTCCAGGTGAACTGGCCGGTACTGGAATCGAGGCTCGCACCCTCGGGCAGATCACCAACCGCCGAGAAGGTCAGCGCATCGCCGTCCGGATCGCTCGCTCCGATCGTCGTGTCAATCTCCGTCTCCGGCGCGACCGCGAAGTCCTCGGGCACCGACGCAAACTGCGGCGCCTGATTCAGAGGGAACGTCGTGACCGTGCCGTTCGGCTGGGCCGCGACCAGCCGGAAAGGCTCCCCGTCCTGGTTGGCCGACGGGTCCAAGAACCCACTGGCCAGGACCGTCGCCGCGCTCCCGCCCAGTTCCGACAGGTCCGCCTGGAACGCGGCGATCAAGGTATCCGGGCCAGTCGCCGTCACGGTGAGCAGCTTCTCCTCGGCCGTCGTCGTCGAGTAGTTAGTCGTGACATCGCCATAAGTCAGGTCGCCGAGCAAGGTTGTGCCGTTTTCGTCAACGTCGACGGTCGGAGCGTCGGTCGCCCCATGCACCCCCCGCAGACCGATCTCGCCACTTGGAGCCGTCGAGTCGGCCTCCGACTCGACGAACAACTCAACCTCGATCGGCTCCCCGTCCGGATTGCCGGCAAAGTCGCTCGGATTGAGTACACCGTTGGCCACGACTGTGTGCGCCTTGTCCGCCTCGAGCGTCACGGTCTGGGTGACAACGATGTCCCCCGGTCCACTAGATCCTCCCGGGGCAATGCCAGCTTCAATGTCCAGGTTGGCCGGCACGTCGATAAACTCGGTCGCCGATCGAAACTCAACATCGTCAAGCGCCCGCTCGTTTCCGAAGTAGACATCGACCGTATTGGCGGCCGGGTCCGCCGCATTGTGGATGAACTGGGCCTCGGCGATCCCTCCGATCTGGTTTTCGTAGATCGTGGCCGTGGCCGTGGAGTCGGCGTCTCGGCCTACGAGGGCAAGGTCCGGGGTCGTTTTCACTCCCACGTCGCCCCAGGCCGCCGCGCCCCCCTCTACAGGCGTGAGGCCCGCGTCGAACGGGGTGAACGCGCCCGTCCCATCATTTTCGTAGACTGCGGCGACCGGGCTGCCCGTGGTGTCCCGTCCTGAAAGGGCGAGGTCTAGATCGCCGTCCAGATCCACGTCGGCAGGAGCGATCGCGCCCCCAGCCACGTTGGTGAGATCGGTGGGGGACTCCGCGAAGCCCCCGCTCCCGTCGTTCAGATAGAGCCGTGTTCGCTGCACACTATCCGCTTCGACGCCAGCCAGGATCAAGTCTAGGTTCGCGTTGCCATTCACGTCCGCCCACGTCGCGGTGCGTCCGGCGACATCCGTGATCGGGGCATCGACCATAGAAAAGGTGCCGGTTCCGTCGTTTTCATAAACGGCGGCGAAGGGGGTAGGATTATCCAGGCTGCCCTGCCCGCCGGCCACGACCACATCGACGTCCCCATCGTCGTCAATGTCTCCGAAGTTTGAAGAGCAGACGGCGGCAACGCCTTCGTCGATCCCGGCGTCGACCAAGGAGAACGAGCCGCTGCCGTCGCCCTCATAGACCCGGACTGAGGGATCCGGCTCCTCCCCGATGGGGGGCGGGATGATGCCGAATCCTCCAATGTTGCCCGCAACAATCACGTCGAGGGTGCCATCCCCGTCCACGTCGCCCCAGTCCACGGAGCCGACAGTGACCCCTTCGATTCCAGCGTTCAGTTTGTCGAAGTCGCCCGATCCGTCGTTTTCATAAATCTGAGCGGAGTTCTCCGGAAGGTTTTCCTCCGAGAATCCTCCCTGGTTTCCCGTAATGATGAGATCCGGATCTCCGTCGTCGTCGAAATCCCCGAACGCCGCCGACCCGGCCGACACCCCATCCAGTCCTGTGTTGAAGGGCGAGAACGTGTCGTCCCCCTGGTTCTCGTAGAGGGTGGCCGACGGCTGCGCGGTGTCTTCTGTACTGCCCGACCCGTTGCCAATGACCAAAAGGTCGGAATCCCCGTCATTGTCCACATCGGCCCACGCCACGTCGCCCGCTACTGCACCGCCCAAGCCTGCACCGAGCGGATCGAATTGGGCATGTGCGGGGTGCACAAGGCTCAAGGTTCCGAGCAGACCCAGAATGAGTCCGAGAACTAGGAGGAATGGACGGAGCGAAAGCCTCACAACTCAAAGGTGTTGAACCGAATGAAAAGACAATGTTGGTCTTCGCCCGTTCAAGAGCGGGGAGGTCTGGGGTTCGAGACTTCGTTCTTGCGCGGAAAGTGCAAAGGTACGCGGTCGTCACCGTTCAGGATATGGAGCGGGTCGGGAAGGCCGTGGCGAACCCCGCTGGTTTTAACAGATGTATCGCGCCTAATGTCGGTTGCGAGTCTCTGATATGCACCGTAAGAAGCATGCTGCAACGCTTGCGCGAGAAACCAAGGTCCCAGTACGCCTCAGAGAAAAGGCCCGGCCCAAAAATTGAGGACCGGGCCCACTCTCCTTGAGTTCGGACCGAGAGTAGAACGGTGGTTTTCAGTTTCCTGGGACCGTTGTCTACCGGACCACCGTCAGGCGCTGGGTCTGGGTCTGCCCATCGGCCCGGAGCTGCATCACGTACACCCCGCTCGGCAGCCCGTCGGTCTCCACGGTCAGCCTCGTCGACTGGCCGGCCTGTGGAGTACCACGGTACAGCGTCCGCACCTTCTTGCCCAATACGTCGTAGAGCACAACCTCCGCCTCCGCCGATTCCTTCACGGCGAACTGGACGGTTGCCTGTCCGCCCACCGGATTTGGAGAGGGTGCGCTCAACGTCAGGGCCCCATCCACAGGCACATCCACGCTCACGACCTTACTGGGCGTCGTGGATCCGTCGATGTCCACCTGTTTGAGACGGAAGCGGTGCGTGCCCGGCTCCAGGTCCTGGTCGACCCCAAACCGGTAGGTCTGCGCCTCGGTGGTGGTGCCCCCTTCGGCCTCACTCTCCACAAAGCCGAGACTCTGCCAGCTGTTCTGCCCGACCGGCTCATGCTGAACACGAAATCCGGCGTTGTTCGTCTCACCAGCAGTGTTCCACCGTAACTCCACGGAAGACCCGTTGCGAGTTGCCTCAAAGCCGGCCATCTCCACCGGCAAGGCCGTAGAGGTGCGCACCGGAATGAGCTGGTACTGTCCGCTAAACTCGGACACGACCCCTTCGTAAGTGAACGTCCCGTCCGGGATGTCTGCCCCGATTACCGCTGTCTCGTTGTCGTTCTGTACGCGGTACGTGAACGTCGTGCCGTCTCCATCTTCAACGTCGTAGCTCGTTCCGGAATCGAGCGTGTCCCCGGTCGCATCCGGATTCACAAACGAAACGGTCTCGACGCGGACCAGCTCACTCTCATAGTCTTCCCCGTCCGGGGCCTGCAGGTCCGAGAAGCTTACCTCCTGGGCCGCGGGAGGGCTTCCTTGACCCTGCACGGTGTAGGTATCGAGGTCTTCGTTGTTGAGCTGCAGGAGACCGTTGAACTCTGAGAGCGTCCCTGCCACCCGAAGCTGGGTCCCCTGGGTGATATTCCCGAGCGCGATATCCTCCCGGAAGTCTTGCGCGAGGCTGTTGTCGGACGTTTGGCGAACGACAAGACCACTCGCCCCTGTCGGTCCGCTGTCATCCTGCAGCCGCGCGTACGACCCGAATGCGCGGGTCACCGTCCCCTCGACGGTCACCGTGGAGTCCGGTCCCTGCTGGCGGGCCTGCTGAATCGGAATGACCTCCGCGGCCGGAAGCTCGAGAACACTCCCGTCCGGCAACGCCGCAATCAGGCC
>CAZRPQ010000226.1:0-4855 GCA_964601725.1 uncultured Salinivenus sp.
GCAGCTTCCACCAGTCGAGGGCCGCGGCGGGGCTCGCCAGGTTCAGCATCACGCGGGTGTCCGTGTCGGGCAGGGCCTCCAGGTCAATCTCTTCCGTCTCGTAGTCCAGACGCCCCTCGTACACGTGGCCCTCGTTCCCGTCCGTGCAGGAGAGGGTGACCGACTGGCCGCTGGACAGCACCTCGGTCGCGCTGCCCGAGCCGATGACGGCCGGGATGCCGAGCTCCCGGCTCACGATGGCGGCATGGGAGGTGCGCCCGCCGCGGTCCGTGACGACCCCCCCGGCCTTCTCCAGGATAGGTCCCCAGTCGGGATCCGTCATTTCCGTGACGAGGATCGCCCCCTCCTCAAACTGATCGGCCTCGTCCGTGCTGTCGAGGACGCAGGTCTCTCCCGCGACCACCGCCCGGCCAATGCCGAGCCCGCTCACGAGCCGATCGCCCTGCTCCGTACGCTCGTACGTGCGGAGCACGTTGGCGGCCTTCTGGGACTGGACCGTCTCGGGACGGGCCTGCACGACGAAGAGCTCGCCCGTCTCCCCGTCGCGGGCCCACTCGACGTCCATGGGGCGGCCGTAGTGCGACTCGATGGCGCGGCCCCAGCGGGCCAGGGTGAGCACCTCCTCGTCGGACAGCACGAAACGGCTGCGTTCCGCGTCGGTGGTCTCGACCGTCTTCGTCGTCCGGTTTCGCCCGTCCGCCGAGACGATCTTTTCGGCCTGCTCGCCCATCGTCTTTTCGAGGATGGGCGTCAGCTCCTCTGCGTCCAGGAACGGCGTGTACACGGTGTACTGATCGGGGTTGACGAGGCCCTGGACGACGCTCTCCCCGAGCCCCCAGGCCGCGTTGATGACGGTCGTGTCCGGGAAGCCGGTCTCCGTGTCGACCGTAAAGAGGACCCCCGACTTGTCGGCCCGCACCATCTTTTGGATGCCGACCGAAAGGGCCACCTGCAGGTGGCTGAATCCCTGTTTCTCCCGGTAGCTGAGGGCCCGGTCGGTGAAGAGGGAGGCGAAGCATCGCTTGCAGGCCGCCAGCACGGCGTAGCCGCCGCGCACGCCCAGATAACTCTCCTGCTGCCCGGCAAAGCTGGCCTCGGGCAGGTCCTCGGCCGTCGCGCTGCTCCGGACCGCCACGCCGACGGCGTCGGCGTCGTAGGCGGCGCTCAGCTCCTGATAGGCGCCCCGAATTTCGGCGGCAATTTCGCCGGGGAACGATCCGGTTCGGATCTGTTCGCGGATGGCCGCCCCGGTCTCGTCGAGCGACTGCCGGCCCGCGTTCAGCGCGTTGAGCTGCCTCCGAATCTGCCCGGGGAGGTCGTTGGCCGCCAGGAAGCGCCGGTAGGTCTCGGCGGTCGTCGCAAACCCATCGGGGACGCGAATGCCCTGCTCCTTGAGCGCGCCAATCATCTCGCCGAGGGAGGCATTTTTGCCCCCAACCAGGGAGACGTCCTCACGGTCGAGGGTGTCGAAGCGCCGAATTACAGCGCCGGTTTTCGAAATCTTCGGAGTCTTGGTCGGACGGGGCATAGCAGTAAGAAGTTGGAAGGAAGAACATGCACTTCGTCTGTAGCTTGCTCGTGCAGGAGATGCCACTTGGACTGGGCGCCACGGAATCGTCTCCTTCGGCCTCGCTTGCCTCTACGCCCGGCGACGGAGCGCGGCACGGGAACGAACACCCGCACCGACAACACCCCGACAACCGAGTTGCATCGTCGTTCGGGACGTCGAGTTTTCCCGTTCCTAATCGCTACAAGAGCACCAGTGCACTTCCCCTTGGTGCCTTTTGCGACCCCGCACGCTGGACGCACGCTGATGAATTCCCCTCTCAACGAGGCCAGTAGATCACGCCTGCTCCGTGGTGCCCCTTTTCCTGCGCTACGACTAGATGTTAGCCAAGAGCGAGAGGTTTTGGAAGCGCTTCCGGGCTCTATTACAGGTTCGTCAAAAATGGAACGCTCGCGGAGGTGCGATTTGAGAGCCATGCCCGGTGGCGCGTGGACTCGGGGGCCTGAGCTCATTGCGCAGTGCAGTCCGGTCCGGTCGCTGAGACCGTCCTCATTGGGCCGCGCAAACGCGTCGAGTCCCCAATGCGACAGTCCACTGTGCACGGTCCTGTTCCGAATCGGCGTAGTAAATCTGCATGGTGATTCACTGCTGACGGTACTGGGGGGGTAGAGAGATCCGGGTCGCATCTCCCCAGTGCAGGAACGCACCTCGGCGGTACCGCTCACTGTCTCCCAGGGGGCATACGGGCGGCGGTGTGACCTTCGGGGCGGAGTGGGCGGCCCGTGAGGACGAACGCTACTCCACTCAGAGTGCTACAGTGCCATGGCTGCCCGTTGGTCCGTCGGATTCGCTGCCATGATGCTCCTCTTCGGGGGATGCTCCCACCTGCACCCAGGGGCAACCGATCGGGACATCGAGGGAACCTACGACCAGGTCTTCCAGGCAACGCTGGAGACGTTGGAGGCCCGCGAGTTTCCCGTCGACGAGGTGGACCGCGAGGAGGGCCGTATCGTGACCGGGAAGCGACCGGTGCGGGTGATCGAAGTGCGTCGCCGCGTGGAAAAGGTTCGGGCCCGCATCGAGCCGGACGGGGGAGAGGTGGACGTGCGGCTCTTCCTCATCTTCATGGATCAGAGCGGAACCGTGCGGCAGCGGGAGCCGGACCGAAAGAGCGAAGAGGCCGAGGCTGTCGTCGACAAGGCCCTCAGCAGCAGTGCCATCTACGACGAATACCTGGATGCCATCGAGGAGCGCGTCGAAGACCTGCGGAACGCGGGCAGATAAGTCTGTACCACACGGCAGAGACTCCGGTTCGGGACACTTTGGAAAACGGCGGCCGGAGTCCTGCGTTAAACAGATGTCCTTTGCCATTCTCACACGACACACGACCGTTCATGGAGCCGTCCATCGATACCGTCTCGCCCCCTCGCGTCCTCGCCCTCACCCACCTCGAACGGGTGCGTCGGGACGACGCGTACGTGGAAAAACTGGAGGCCGACGACGCGGATGCCCGCACCCGCCGCCAGGCCCGTGAGCTCGTGGCGGGAGTCACCCGGCAGCGCCGGTGGCTCGACTTTGTACTCGGAGAGGCCTACCACGGCGAGTACGACTCCATGGAGCATCGCCTCCGGCAGATCCTGCGCCTGGGGCTCTACGAGCTGCTGTTCCAGTCCACCCCCACCCACGCGGCCGTCGACGAGTACGTGGAGCTTGCCAAGCAGGAGCTGCGGCCCGGCGCTGGCAATCTCGTGAACGGCGTGCTCCGCACCATCGACCGGGACCGCGAGCACATCCCGACCCCCGACACGGGCGACACGGCCGAGGACCTTGCGATCCGCTATTCCCACCCCACCTGGATGGTGCGACGATGGCTCGACCGGTTCGGGATCGATGAGACGACCGAACTTCTGCGGGCCAACAACCGCCGGCCCATGTACAGCGTGCGCGTCAATCGCCTCCGCACGAGCCGGACGGAGGTGGCGGACTGGCTCGACGAGCACGACGTGGTGCACGTCGACTCTCCCTACCTCGACGATCATCTTCGCCTGAAGCGCCTCCAGACCCTCATCAAGGAAGGACTGCTCGACGACGGGGACGTGGCCGTGCAGGACGAGAGCGCCGGCCTCGTGGTGGAACTGCTCGATCCCCAGCCCGGCGACACGCTGATCGATGGTTGTGCCGCACCGGGGGGCAAGACGATGCACGCAGCGGCCCGGATGGAGGGGGAGGGGACGATCTACGCGATTGACCGCAACGACCAACGCCTGGAGCGGGTCGAAGAGGCCGCGGCGACCCATGGCGTCCCCGACATGGTGCGCGCCGAGACCGCTGATCTGCGGGAGTGGGCCGATCACCCGGATCCCCCGCAGGCCGATCGTGTATTGTTGGATGTGCCCTGTACGGGCCTGGGCGTGCTCGCCAAACGAGCCGACCTGCGGTGGCGCCGGGGGCCGGACGACCTGGAGGAGATGGCGGCGCTGCAGGACGAGCTGCTCGACGTGGCCGCGACGCTGGTGGGCCCCGGCGGGCTCCTCGTCTACAGCACGTGTAGCATCGAGCCCGAGGAAAACGAGCACCGCATCGATGACTTTCTGACCCGACACGTCGAGTTTACCCTCGAATCGGCGGCCGGACACGTGCCCGACGAGATGGTGTCGGACGCAGGCTTCCTGACGACCCTCCCGCACCAGCACCGGACGGACGGGGCCTTCGCGGCCCGGCTCCGTCACGTAACGTCCTGACCCCCCTTGCCACACGGAGCCACTCACCCCTCCCTCGCATTTCTCCCGTTCTCTCGCATGGTTGATTGGCGGCTCGGTCGATCGCTGCTCGGCGTCCTGCTGCTCGTGGCCCTCGGCGCGGGGCCCGCCCAGGGCCAGCGGATTGCCAAGTACGGGGCCGACTTTCTGGCCGGAGGGGTGGATGCGCGGGCCCTCGGGATGGGCGGGGCGTACGTGAGCCTGGCCCACGAGGTGAGCGCGGGGTTCTGGAACCCGGCCGGTCTCAACGGCCTCACGTATCCGGAGATCAGCTACATGCACGTCCGGCGCTTCGGAGGGGCCGTGTCGTTCGACTACGGCGGCGTCGCAATGCCGGTCACGGCCCAGTCTACGGTCGGAATTTCCATCTTCCGGAGCGGGGTGAACGACATCGTCAACACCCTGGAGGCGTGGAACCCGGACCGGGGCCAGCCGCTGCCCGACTACGAAAGCCGCATCACCCGCTTTTCGGCGGCGGACTGGGCCCTCTTTGTCAGCTACAGTCGACAGGTGAATGAGAACCTCTCCGTCGGGGTCAACTTCAAGGGCATCCACCGCTCCATCGGCGACTTTGCCAATGCCTGGGGCT
>CAZRPQ010000227.1:0-4829 GCA_964601725.1 uncultured Salinivenus sp.
CGCCTTGAGGTCGAGAACGGCGCCGAAAACGGCGCGCAGTCCTTCAAAGACGCGAAGCTGTACCCGGGCGGGGCCCGGGCGTGGGACTGGAACGAAACGGGCACCTCGCACAGCCCCGGCATCCAGCCCGCCGACGTGGAAGAGCTCCTGGAGCACGGAGCGTCGGTCGTGGTCCTCTCCCGGGGCATGAACAAGCGCCTCCAGGTGAAGTCCGAAACGCTCGACATGCTCGACGAGGCCGGCGTGGAGACCCACGTGCTGCCGACCGATCAGGCCGTGGAGCGCTACAACGAACTGCAGGCGGCCGAGGAGCCGGTTGGGGGCCTGTTCCACTCCACCTGCTAGCGTCCCACCGGACTGCCCCTCGGGCCACGGGTAGACCGTACGTCTCGCGGGCGTTACAGGCCGGTGCGTTCCGACCCGCGCGGAAGCACCTTACCGATTCACACGAGTTCCTGTGGCGCGAGCGTCCTCTTCGTCCGCGTCCCCATTCCATGCAGCTGAATAGCCCCAAATGGACGGCCCCGCCCCGAGAGTCCAGCACGCAGGCGCCGCTGGTGCAGATCTGGCGTCTTCGTCTGAGTGACCTCGACGGCGCCCCCCTGGAGGCGCTCCGCCCCCTCACCGCTACCTCCGAGCACCGCCGGGCGCGCCGCTACGAGTTCGACGCAGACCGGCACCGCCATCTCGCCGGACGGGCACTGGTCCGCCTCGTTCTGGCCCGTCGGTACGGGTGCGCCCCCCGCGACCCGTCAATCACCGAGGGTCCCCACGGCAAGCCCCAACTGGACGGATCCGTAGGCGACGAGACGGGCCCTACATTCAACGTCGCCCACACCGACGACGTGATCGTCGCGGCATTTGGCCGGTCGCACCCGGTGGGCATCGACGTGGAGTCGCGGACTCGGGACGCCGACCTGGACGGCCTCGCCGAGCGGGTGTTCACCGAGACGGAGCTGCAGCGCTGGCGAGCCCTTTCCGCCTCCCGCCGACGCGACGTGTTCTTCCGGATCTGGACCTGCAAGGAGGCCTTCCTCAAGGCCACCGGTCAGGGCCTTCGGCGAGCGCCCCGGACGGTCGAGTGCACCTTCACGGAGACGGGCGAGGTGGCCCTCAACGACGCGGAGGGGCACTCGCCTGCCTCCCCCGACACGGCTGCGGCCCATTGGGCCGTGCGGTCCTTCGTAGCGTCGACAGGCATCGTCGGCGCGGTCGTCCGGAAGCGCGACCTTCCGGCCTCAGTGGCCTGGATCGATGCCGCGCCGCTGCTGAACCGCCGCGACTACTCGTGATTCTCCTCTCCCCCGGCCGAGGGCGGACTACTTGCACTCGTCGCTGACCACCTCTCCGCCACTGAGGACGGTGCAGACGTGCGTCGTGTATTCCAGCGGGTCCCCGTCGAAGAGGGCGAGGTCGGCCCGGTTTCCGGCTTCAAGTGTGCCGATGTTCTCCAGATCGAGGATCTGGGCCGGCGCGCGGGTGATGCTGGCCAGGGCCGCCTGACGCGCCAGTCCGTTCGCCGCCGCGATGGCCGCTTCGTACAGGACAATGCGCGTCTTCGGCACGTAGGGCTCCCAGCCGCTCTGGATGGCGACGGGAACGCCGGCGTCGTGCAGCGTGGCCGCCGTCGTGAACGCCGCGTTCTGGGTGGTGCCGGACGGCCGGGCCATGGTGGGGTGGAGAATCACCGGCACGCCCGCCTCTTTGATCTCGTCGACCACGAGATAAGCCTCGGCCGCGCCGTCGAGGATCAGCTCAAACCCGAACTCCTCCTGGAGCCGGAGGGCCGTCTGAATGTCGTGCGCCCGATGGGCGGTCACGAGGGCCGGCACCTCGCCGCGCAGCACCTTCCGGAGCACCGCCTGGTCCAGATTGGCCCCGGACGCGCCCTCCCCGTCGTCCATCGACGCCTGCGCGTCGGTGAGCGCCTGGCGAAGCATCGAGATGCCCTTGGCCCGCGTGCCGGGCGATTCGAACCGCGCCTGCGCATCGGGCCCGATTGTAAAGGCCACGGTCGTCAACGAGTCGTGCAGGGCCTCCCCCACCGTTTCCCCAGTGGTCGAGAACGTGGCCGTCTGCCCGCTCACGAGGGCACCGGGCGCATGGCCCGTGTGCACGGTCGTGATGCCCAGCCGCCGGACAAACGACACGAGCCGCTCGCGGGGATTGTACGCGTCGAGGGCGCGGAGGGCCGGCTGCATCGGCTCCGAGGTGTCCAGCTGGTCCTGATCGGACGGCACGTTGTAGAGGCCCGACAGGCCCACGGTGCCCCGCGGATCGATGAGGCCCGGCGTTACGACGCTCGCCTCGTGCACCGTCGCCGATGACGGAATGGACACCTCCGACGCCGGCCCCACGGCCTCAATCGTGCTCCCCTCCATGAGGACGACGCCGTCCTGGATGGGCGCGCCCGTCATGGTGTACAGCGTGTCGGCCCGCACGGCGCGCTGCGCCTGTGCCGTGGCGGGGCGACTCGTGATCGCCGTCAGAACGGCTGCGAGGAGGACGAGACCACAGAAACCTGTATACCAACGAATACGCATGGCGGAAGACGGGATGGTAGGGCGGATGTAGAAACGGGATTGGCTCATGCCGTGAAATGGCTATTCATGCACGTGCTGAGTGGCCCCGTCGTAGACGCGGTAGCCCCCCGTCGCAAACTTTCGGTCCTCGGGATCGGACCGGTCGAAGACGATTTCTCCTTCCACCCACGTCTGCTCGATGTCGGTATACACGCTGAGCGGGTCGCCGGACAGGACAATGAAGTCCGCGTCCTTGCCGGCCTCGAGCGACCCGACCTCGTCCTCCATGCCGAGCATGCGGGCCCCGGCCAGCGTCACCGATTCGAGGGCCGCGGCCCGCGACATTCCGGCCCGGACCCCGAGGGCCGGTGAGCGCAGGAAGACCCGGGAGTCCGTGATGGGGTCGTCCGTGTGGTACGCGACGTCGACGCCGGCCTCCTCAAGCACCCCGCCGGTTCGGTAGGCCACCTCGTCGGCCTCGTGTTTGCCGCCGGGCGAGTCGATCATGATGATCGAGCATGGCACGTCCGCCTCGGCGATCTCCTCGGCCACCTTCCAGCCCTCGCTGACGTGGTGGAGCACCACGTCAAAGTCGAATTCCTCGCTCAGGCGAATCGCCGTGAGAATGTCATCGTGCCGGTGCGTGTGGAAATGCACCGCACGCCGCCCCTCCAGCACGTCCACCAGGCCCTCCATGCGCAGATTGCGGTCCGGCGCCTCGGACGGGTCGTCGGCCTGCTGTTTCTTTCGCCTGTATTCCTGGGCCTGCACGAACTCCTCGCGGGCCATGGCGGCGGCGCGAGCACGCGTGCCCGGAAACATTCCCTCCTCGCGCTGGGGATTTGTGCCGTTGGCCATCTTCATGCCCCCGCAGTTCTCGACGGCACGGTCGTCGCAGGCCGAGAGTTCGTCGATGGTGCCGCCCTCCCGGAGCTTGAGGTAGGTCGTCTGCCCACTCATCAGGTGGCCCGACCCCGAGAGGACCTGCACCGTCGTGATGCCCCCGGCCCGGGCCCGGTTCATCGACGGATGGCGCACGTTGATTGCGTCGAGGGTCCGCGCGTCCGGATGCAGGGCCGCCGACCCGTCCCCGCCGCTCACCTGCCCAATGTGGGAGTGCGTGTCCACGAGGCCCGGCATCACCACCTTCCCCTCAAGGTCGTGCTCGACAGCGTCCGCAGGCACGTCGACGGCGCCGGTGGGCCCGACGGCCTGAATGGTTCCGCCCTGCACCACCATCACGCCCGCGTCGATGGGGGCGTCGGAGATCGGATACAGGGTGGCGTTCCGGAAGACGTGGGGCCGATCCTGTGCGTGAACCGGGGCCGCCAGCGTCAGGCACGCGAGGCCGAGAGCGAGAAGAGCGGTTCGCATGGGCGCAGAAAGAGAGTTTGAGAATGAGCAGTTGCAAAAATGTACGAGATGCCCACGACACTCACAAGAAGGGCCGAGTTCGTTTCGGGAAGATCGCATGCCAGCGGGGGCCGCCCTGCGAGCCGTGTCGCGGGGTGGGGCTGCGAGCCTTTCCCCGGGACGACGAACCGGAGACAGCGCGACGCGCGCCTCCCTCCCACCTGGCGAAGGCTACGCGACCAACCGGCGAGCTTCCTGAGCGACGTGCTCGGCGGTAAAGCCGTATTTCTCCATGTTGACCTCTCCGGGCGCGGACGCCCCAAAGCGGTCCACGCCGATCCGCGCCCCTTCCGGACCGACGTAGCGCTGCCAGCCCTGGGTCACGCCCGCTTCGATCGACACCCGTGCGGATACCTCCGGCGGCAGCACCTCGTGCCGGTACGCCGCCGGCTGCGTGGCAAACAGCTCCCACGAGGGCATGCTCACCACCTGGGCCCGAATGCCTTCGTCGTCGAGCGCCCGCGCCGCCCCGAGGGCGTGCTGGACCTCGCTCCCGGTCCCAATCAGCACCACGTCCGGCGTGCCCTCGCACGGGCGAAGCACGTAGCCCCCCCGGCGTAGCCCCTCCGCCGCGGCGAGCGTGGACCGGTCAAAGACCGGAAGCGTCTGCCGGGTGAGGGCCAGCGCGGTGGGTCCGTCCGTGTGCTGCACCGCCACGGCCCAGGCCTCGGCCGCCTCGTTGGCGTCGGCCGGGCGGATCAGCGTCAGGTTCGGAATGGCGCGGAGGGCCATCAGGTGCTCAATGGGCTGGTGCGTAGGGCCGTCCTCGCCGAGCCCAATCGAGTCGTGCGTGAAGACGTACACGACCGGCTGCTCCATCAGCGCGCTCAGGCGCAGCGACGGGCGCAGGTAGTCGCTAAAGATGAGGAACGTCCCCGCGTAGGGCTGAAGGCC
>CAZRPQ010000228.1:0-4828 GCA_964601725.1 uncultured Salinivenus sp.
CCCTGGCTGCCCTGGGTCGTCGATCCAAGAATCTCATCCCACCGAAGACCGAGGTCCCGAACCTTCGTGAGGTTCACGTTGAAGAGGAGGGCGTTAATCCGGATCTCGCGGGTGCTCACCGTGGCGGGCGGCTCTTCGTCCGGCTGCGCAGGGGCCTGCGCCTGGTCCGGGTCGTCCGTTTGCTCGGGCACCTGCACGAGGAAAACCGTCTCCGTCTCCCGGTAGGTCAAGCCATTGGCCTCCAAGGCCGTTTCGAACGCATCGAAGTAATGCATCCCCGAGACGGGAACCCCGATCGCCGTCGTTCGGTCCTCCGGGTCCACGATGCGCTTGCCCACCTCCCGCTCAAAAATTGGGTTGACGATTTCGATGAATTGATTGAGGGGCGTATCCGGCTCGAACGACACCAGCAGTTCGGGCGCGATGTTGGTGCGCGTCTTCCGACGGTCGGGGCGCTCCTGTGCCTCTGCCGGCAGGGAGAGGCTCCCCATCAGAACGGCGATGAGAAGGCCGGACACGAAGGCGTGAAGGAATTTCGGAGTGCGAATCATGAAGTCTGAACGTCGACGGTAAAGAAGGACGTGTGGCAGAAGAGGAAGACGCAGGGCCGAGGATGCTCGGCCGGTCCCAGCCGTGCGCTGAAGAGTCCCCGGCGTACTGTTGAGCCCTGCAAGTATTATTCCTGCTGCTCGTCGGACGCGTCTCCGGACGCCTCGCGAACGCGCTGAAGCGGGCTCTCCGTTTCCAGGGTGCGCTCCACTTGCTCGACAATTCCGCCTCGGTTCAGCCGAGCCACGACGCGACCCTCGGTCGGGTTGACCTCCACGATGCGACCGAGGTAGACCCGGTCTCCCTCCCCAACCCGTTTGAGGCCCTCACTCGTCTGAAAGACGGCCTTGCCGTCGATGACCGAGAGGAACTGGGCGGATTCGACGTTGAGGCGATCGTACTGGTTGGGCGGCACCGTCTCAAACACGAGGGGATAAAACGGATTGACGTCGGGCGCCGGATTGGGCAGGACCGACGAGGGGAGGGGCGGACTCGTGGAGGTCTGCGCGACCGGCAGCCGCTCTACCTCGCGTCCGTCCGATGGCTGGGTTGGGTCCGGGAGGTCCTTCGTGGCCCCGTAAATGGCCTGCACGTCCATCTGAAACGAGACGAGAACGTCCATCGTGGTGCGTCCTGTCTCCTCATCGGTCGTCCGTTCCTCAAGATACGTCAGCTCCAGGTCGCGGATGCGGTAGAAGGGGCGGTTGTTCTCGATCGTCCAGACAAACCGGTAGAGGTTCGTGAAAAAGGCCTCCCCCTCCGCCCCGAAGGTGTGCACGCTGTAGCCGTCTCGTTCGTCCGAGCCCGACGAGGTGATGTCGAATCGCTTAAAGCCCGTTTGTGTCAACTCCGTGAGGTAGCCCACAATGTCCGGGGACGAAATGGTCTCGGGCACTGTTTTGTACTGCGTGCGCCACTCGTGACGGACCGTCTTCAACTGCGATTCCGCGTCGGCGAGGTTGGCCCGGAGGGTGCGAATCTGTTCCCGCTCCTCCTCTTTGGCCTCAATCTTCTGGTCCAGCGACGTAATCGTGTTCTGCTGGCGGAAGTAGGTCAGGTACGTGCCGACCCCAGTCAAAAGGAGCAGGCACGAGACGAGGAGGATTTGATTGGAGTCGAAGTCGAACATGCGCCGTTCAGTGAATCCTGGAGAAGGGGATGCGACGTCAATTCGCGGACGAGCTCCCTCCGGTCAGCCCGAGCGCTCCGGCAGGGATTGGGACGGGGGGTCCGTGCTCTGGGAAGACGCCTCGGCCGCAGGCTCGTCCGCGCCCGCAACCTTCAGCAGCCACGCCCCCTCGGGGAGGACGCCATTCATGTCACGCAACACGGACAGCGCCGTGTCGACGGACGAGAATGCCCCGATCCCGACCCGGTATCGATCATTTTGTGCACTGTGGTGGATCTGCACGGGATACTCGTCGCTGCCGAGCCGATCCCGAAACCGCTGAGCCACCTCTTCAGCCGCCTCGCTCCGCAACAGGGACGCCACGACAACCGTCCAGCCTCCCCCCGACGCGTCACCGTCGGCGTCCACCGGGGACGATTCAGCAGTTGCCGCGACGGTCGTGGCACTCTGCGTTTCTTCCGCTCCGGAGCCGGTTGTCGACGTATCGGCGACCGCCGTGTCGGCCTCTTGGGGGCGGGACTGGGTCGCTTCGTCGACGGCGGCCAGCTGCTCCTCCTGCTGTTCGCGCCAGTAGTCGATGGCGGCCGGCTTGGTAGTGTCGAGCGGCACCGTGAGTTGGTACTCGTACAGCGAGACATCGCGCGTCTCGGTGAAGATCAGCTCGAGGATGTCCCCGTCCAGTCGCTGGGCCAACTGGACGACTTTCGACCGGTCGGTCGAGCGGCCCACCACCGTCACCTCGGTTTCAGTCTCCGGGCTCCACTGATCGATCGAGAGGCCCTGGATGCCATTAATCTGTCCGGTCACCGTGGCGAGCCCACTGCTCCACTTGTTGCTTCCCTGCAGGAGCGTCCCCACCACCTCGTTGGCCTCGGCGTACTGGGCCGCGGTGGACTGGAGGCTATCGATGCGGCGCTCAAGGGCCTGCTGGTCCACCTGCTCCACCTCCTGCTCCAGTTGGCGAAGCGTCGCCCGGCGCTCGCCGATCACACTCGCGTTCGCAAAGTAGTACCACACGAACCCGAGGGTCGTCACGGCAAGGAGAGTGAGGAGGGCCGGCACCGACCAGCCCACCGGCAACCGAAATCGGCTCGCGGTGTACTCCTTCGCCAGCAGATTGACGGGCTGGAAGAACGGCGCATAGTCGGGACTGTCGAGCAGCCGGAGCGCCGCCCCCGTGGCTCCCACATACGCCTCCGACTCCGTGTCTTCTCCGCTCGGCAGGTAGGTACGCAGCAATCGGAGATTGGCCCCTGCGAAGTACGACTTGAAGGCGTCCGCGAGAACCTCCTCGTCGTCCTCCGCGATGAGCATGAGGTGCTGCACCTCGCCCATCCCGTACTCGTCCTGCAGGAGGAGCACCCGGCTACAGATCGTCTCGGCGGAGTCCTCCGACGTCAGCTCGGGGAGATGCTCCGACTGGCGGAGCGTGTTGCCTTCGATGAAGAGGACGAGTGTGTCCTCGGGCCCCGACCGCACGAGGATGGCCTTCTCGGGGGTGCCGGGCGGGAGCTGGAGGACCGACCGCGCGAGTCCCAGGTACAGGGACACTTCGGCGTCGAGGAGTTGGGTCCGGGGAGACCGGGCAAGAGTTTGGTCCTGCATCGCCGACAGGGTGGACAGGACCGGCCCGCCCGGACGGGCGATGAGCGCCAGGACCCGCTGGCGGCCGTCGCCTGTCCGGTGCATGGGCACAAAGCCCACGCGCCCCTCCTCCACTTCGCCCTCGTACTGTTCCTCCAGCATCTCAATCAACGTGGAGCGAGACGCTGGGAGAGGGAGGCCCTGTTCGCTTTCTTCGGCTTCCTCTTCTTCGCTTTCTTCGGTGGGAAGCCGGAGTTCGACGTCGTCGATCTCCGACGTGGTGGTGCAGAAGGCAATCTCCGGATCCTCGTATCCGCGCTCCGCACATTCTTCGAGCAGATCGTCGAGCTCGGCCCGGAAGTTCCGGGTCCCCCCCCCGTCGTCCACGGCCCCGAGGTCATCGCTGGTTCCCCCATCGATGTCGTCGAACTCCGATCCCATGAACATGTCGCCGCCCCCACCCCCGTCGTCGCCGAACTGAATGGTCACGTCGTCGTCCGGCTCCTCCTCCATGCCGGGCGCCATTTCGTCGGACTCGTCGAAGGGGAGGTCGGGGTCTCCCTGGTCCATCTGGGCGGAGGAAATTCGAAATTGCACGACCGTCTCCTCGTCCGTGCGCTCCAGCAGCACGGCGTGGAGGCCGTCCGCCGACACCATAATGCCAAGGGCGTGCGTGCTCATCGGTTCGGGGAATAAACGTTCATCACGAAGGTCGTCGTCAGTCGTCAGTCGTGAAACCAGCCGTCGGAGGGCAGTGAAAACGCCCCTCGCCCGGTCCCTCTGTTCGGGAGGGGGACCGGGCGCCGGCTACGATGCAGGCGAGAGAACCCTGCCTCAAAAGAACCCTGCTTTAAAAGAGACGGCGGAGGCGCTTTTTGTTGTTGGCGTAGTCCATCGCGTGCTCGGGCTTGATTTTTTTCTTGCGGGCGAGCCGGTACAGGTCCTGTTCGAGCGTCGTCTGGCCGTCCTGCCCGCCCTCCCACATCATCTGGTAGACCTCGCCCACGTTGTCATTCTTGATGGCGGCGCGGGCCGAGGAGTCGACCCAGAGCACCTCTTTGGCCATCTGCAGCCCACCCCCCATCTTGGGAAGCAACTGCTGCGAGACGACGCACCGGAGCACGTCGGCGAGGCGGTGGCGCACCCGCTGCTGCTCCGTCGGCGGCACCTCGGCCACGATGCGGTCGATGGTCTCCATGGCCGAGGAGGTGTGGAGGGTGGAGAAGACCTTGTGGCCGGAGTCGGTAATTTCGAGCGCGGCCTGGATGGTCTCCGGGTCGCGCATCTCCCCGATCATCACGATGTCGGGGTCCTGCCGCAGGGCCTGCGTGATGCCCGCCTTGAAGGTCTCCACGTCCTTCCCCACCTCACGGTGGCGCACGATGCACTTCTTCGGCTTGTGCATGTACTCCACCGGCTGGGCAATAATCACAATGTGCCCGGGGAAGTCCTGGTTGTTGGCGTCGATGATGGCGTCGAGCGTGGTGCTTTTCCCCGACCCCGTGACGCCCGTGATGAGGGTGAGCCCGTCCCGCACGTGGCGAAACATCATCCCCTTCTGAATTT
>CAZRPQ010000229.1:0-4819 GCA_964601725.1 uncultured Salinivenus sp.
CCAGCGCTCCGCTCGGAATGACGATTTTTAAAGTTGTTTTGCTGATCTACTTAGGTCCGGGGTTCGGGCTTGCGAACGGGCAGGTAGGGTTTCAGGGGTCGCAGGGTGCGTCTCGACGGTGTGGGCGAAACTGAAGATTACGACGTCGACTTCAACGACTGTTTCTCTTCTCGGGCCGTCTTCGCGAAGGGGGTCCCTGAGAAGCTTTCCCGGACCTCGTCGTAGAGCTGGACAGCCTGCCCCGTCTCGCCGAGATCGCGGTACGCCCGGGCCTGTTCGAGCAGCGCGCGGGCCTCCCACTCGGGATAACCGGCGAAGAGGGACGGCATGCGCTCAAGTTCTTGCACGGCGGTTCGGGCCTGTCCCTGCGTGCGAAGCTGTCGCCCGAGCCGGTAGAGGGCTTCGGCGCCGGTTTCGCTCTCGGACGACTTCACCACGCGCCGGTAGAGGTCCAGGGCGTCTGCTGTGCGGCCTTGATTCTCGCGAACGCGGGCAAGCCCGAGCCGGGCCGCATCCTGAAAAGGGCCGCGGTTCTCGGTCTCGACAATCGTAGTCAGAAGGGTCTCCGCCTCGTCGGTGCGGCCGAGTTGCAGGAGGGCTTTGCTCTGCCCGTATCGCGCCTGTGCCGGCAGCTCTTCGGAGGTTTGCTCGCTCTCGGCGGCGGTGCGATAGGCGTCAACGGCCTTCTTGTACGCCCCTTGATCGAGGTGGATTTCACCAAGCCGAAGGCTGCCCTCGGCGTGGTGGTCGTTCTCCGGGTATTGCTCTTTGAGCTGTTGCAGGTAGTTTTTGGCCTCGGCGTACTGGTCGAGGTCGGCGTGGAGAAGCCCGAGGTAGTAGTAGGCATCCGGGATGAGGGAGGAGGTGGAGGCCGTCCGTACAAATGTGCGGAAGAGCTCGAGGGCCCGCTTCGACGCTCCCCGCTGGTAGGCCGCCCGGGCCCGGTGGTACCGAAGCCGTTCGCCCAGGTCGGCGTTCGGCGTGTTCTCTGCAATCGACGCAATCAGGTCCTCAGCCCGGTCGGCCTGGCCCGCCGCGTTGAGCGCAAAGAAGAGGCTGGAGGCCGCCTCGCTGGCGGATGAGGTCTCGGGATAGGTTTCCAAGACGGTCCGATAGGCCTGTACGGCCTCTTTCATCTCTCCCGCATTGTAGTACGTGTCTCCGATGGCGTACAGGGCCTGCGCAGCCCGCGCATGATCGGGGTACTCGTTCTGCAGGCGCCGGAAGGCCTTCCGTGCGGCCTCGTAGCGCTGCTGCTGAAAGTGGATGTCTCCGATTTGGTACAGCGCATCGGGCCGTCGCGGGCTGTCGGGCGAGCGCTCTGCGAAGCGCTGGAGCCGATCGAGGGCCTCGTCCGAACGGTTGGCGTAGTAGAGGGCCTTGCCGGCCTGGTACAGGGCGTACTCGGTTCCCGTGCCGCGGACCCGATCGTACGCCGCAATCGCGTCCTCGTAGCGTTTGAGGGCAAAGTAGCAGTCCGCCAGTCGGAGCCGAGCGTCCTGGCCATACGGGATGTTGCTGTCCGGCCGCCCGCCGTCGACCGCCAGAAATTGCCGGAACCGGCGGGCGGCAGGCTCGAAGCGGCGTTGCTTGAAGTGGGTCCAGGCGAGGGCGTACTGGGCACCGGCTCGCTTTGGCCCTGCGGGCTCGGTGTCGAGGTAGCGCTGGAAGAGCGCCTGGGCGCGTCGATATCGGTCCTGCTGATAGAACGTGTCTGCTCCCCAGAAGAGGGCATCCTGCCCCCGATCGGTCTCAGGGTAGTCCTCCGCCAGGGACCGAAAAATGGGCCCGGCCTCGCCGTAGCGGCCGTTCTGATACAGGGCCCAGGCCTTTTGAAACCGAACCTCCACCTTCGCCGATTCGGACGCCGCTCCGCGTTCTACGGCCTGCGTGTACGCGTCGAGGGCCCGGTCCAGTTGATCGCTCGCCAAGGAAGCGTTCCCGAGCCAGTAGTATGCCTCCCCGACGCGCTCGTCGGGCGCCGACCCTTCTTGTGTGACGGTCTGGAAAGCAGCCGCGGCCTCCCCGTATTGCTGCTGTTGGTACAAGAGAAGGCCCTCTTCAAACCGGGCCTCGGTGGCCAGTCGGTCGTCCTCCGCGGTTTTCAAATACGTCCGGTACAGCTGGAGGGCCTGCTTCTGGGCACCGAGAAGGGTCCGGTTTACGGCTTCGTAGTAGGTGGCCCGGGGGGCGAGGGGGGCATCCGTCGCTCGGACCTTCGCAAACGCCTTCGCAGCGGCGTCGTACCGGTCGGAGGCGTAGTACCGCCGGGCGAGGCCGTACCGGGCCGGGGTTGCATACGAACCATTGGGGGCCTCCTCCAACACCTGACGGTACTGGGTCACGGCCGCCTCGCCCCGATCCAGTTGACTATAGGCCTCCCCGAGTAAGAACAGCGCCCGGATCCGCTCCGTGCCCTGGAGGTTCGGGAGACGTTGCTGAAGCTCGGTTGCGGCATTCTCGTACTGGCCGACACGGTAATAGACCTCTCCGAGAACGGTCCCAAGATTCTGGGCAAAGGGCGAATCCGCATACCGTTCGCCAAGTCGCTCGAAGGATGTCGTGGCCTGGTCGTACCGCTTCTGGCGGACCTGGGTGGTCGCTTGGGCGTAGAGGGCCGCCGGGGCCAACTCGGCGTTGGGGTAGCGTGAATAGATCCGTTTGAAGTAGGGAAGGGCGGTATCCGGGTTGCCCTGTTTCTGTTCGGTGCGCCCGAGCAGGTAGAGGGCCCGCGCCCCTTCCGTGGGGCTGTTGGGAGCCGTCGCGATCACCTGAAGCAGGCTTTTTGCCTTTTGGGGCGTTCCCTGGTCCAGGTAGTACTGAGCAAGGCCCAGTTTGGCGGTCTGCGCGCGTGGGTGCGCCGGATATTTTTGTTGGAGCCGATCGAGGAGGCGCCGGGTGTCTGAGCCGTCTTCCTGGGCGAGGGCAGAGCGGGCCTCCAGGTAGAGCGTCTGAGGCGCGGCAACGTGACTGGGGTGAGCGGAGCGAAACGCGGACAGCGCCGAGGCAGCCTCGGGGTAGAGTCGTTGTTCGTACAGCTGCACCGCCGAGGCGAATGCGTGCTCCGGACGAGGCACCTCCCGCTGCGCGAGGACCGGAGAGAGGCCCACTCCCATAAACACACAGACGAGAAGAAATCGACACCAGTAGGGAACCATTCTGGGGGGGATGAGAGTCATATCCGAGCAACGAAGCCGCATGAAGATCGGACGATGCGATCTTATGCCCTAGATGTCTTTTCCTACGCCGCGAAGCAGGGGCGGTTCGACCACCGCACGATGCCCCTAGCTGTCCCCGGGCTAAACGCCGACGGGAAAGCCCTGGTGTTTTGCCCGGCCGCCCCCACAGTTCGCCTTTTCACGTTCACCATTCTGATTGCCCATGGCCGACGATTCTACCGAACCGGACCCCCCAGATCCCTTTTCTGCTTCATCGCCGTCCGCTGAAGAGGGCGCTCCTCCGCCCTGGGAGGCGGAAGACGTTCCCATGAGCGATCAACCTGCAGGGGATGAAATGTCGCCGTCCTTTGCGCTCGACATGGCCCGCCTCTGGGTTCAACAACACCAGAAAGCCTCGATGCTCGGCGCGTTTGCGGTCGGGGTCTTTATCGGCGCTATGCTCCCCGATTAGGCCAGTCCAAAATCGGGGTCATGGCAAGCCCCGCCTTCCACGATGGACTTCGGTCCCTCATCAAAATCTTCAGCTGGAGAAGGCGTCCCGCGACGGGCCCTCACGAGCTCCCGGCCCCGGGACTCTCCGCACAGCGAACTCCTTCATTCCGCTTCTCTCTCACCCACGTCCCCAGCCCCATGAGTGTCGAAGAACCTCCCAACGATTCGTCATCCCCATCCTCCCCCCGCGGCCTCAACGACTCGCCCAACCAGAAGTCTCCTGAAGACTTGCGGGAGGAGGTGAAGGAACTCCGGGCCGAGTTAACTCGCCTGGAGGCCCAGCAGGCCAGGAGCCAGGCTCAGAATTGGATTCAGCGACGTCCCGTACTGGCGATGACGCTTTCCACGGTGGTGGGGGCGGCCGCTGGCTACGGCGCTGCCGTGGCCACGCGGACCCGTCCCCCCACGCTCTCCGAGCAGGCTCAGCGTCGCCTCCGCCAGCTGGCCGACGAGGCCCGCCGCGTGGTGGCCGACGTGGGCCGAGAGGGGGCCGATCGGGCGGCCCGCTCCAGTCAACAGGTCCGCGAACGGGCACAGGAGGCGCGCCAACAGCTGGCGAAACAACTGCTGGAGGGGGAGGAAGGAGTCCGGCAAGAGGCTCGAGAATTGGCCCGCCTGGTCGCCGAGCGTGCACAGCGAGCCGGGTCCGAAGTGGAGGAAACCCTTCGGCAGGCGACCGAGGACGCCTCGGACGACGCGCGTGAGCTCGGTGAAACGCTCGCCGAAGAGGCCGAACAAACCGTTGAAGAGCAGGCTGAATCCGTGCAAGACACGCTCACCGCAGAAGAGGAGTCCTTGGGCCTTCGACAGTCCATTGTCGCCACTGTCGGACTGGCGGCGGGGGGCTATCTCGCCGCGAAAGTGAGCCAGTGGGTGTAACAGCCCCTCTTGTGAATCACCAAGGGCCGTCGCCCTGCCACTTGCCCGGAATGCCATCGATGGGCGTCGTCTGGGAGAGAGCGGCTCTGTCTCGCTGACTTCTTGCGCTTGCCTCACCGATTTTGACCGATGCCTGCTTTTTTTGACGAGGGCCGTCCCCAAAACGGCCTCCGCTACGACGAGTACCGCGACGACTGGAAGCGCCGGACGGAGGACGCCCCTCCGGAGGGGGCCGATCCTTCGGAGCGCCGCATGCACCACTACCTGAA
>CAZRPQ010000230.1:0-4803 GCA_964601725.1 uncultured Salinivenus sp.
ATTGCCCTCTTGCTCCGGCACCTGCCGGACGAGGAGGCCCGTCGGCTCTTCCGGTGGCTGCCGTCGGAGCTGGGGAGCGATGTCCTTGCAGAGATGGAGGACGCGGTGCGGGCCGCCCTGCTGGAGGAACTCGCACCGCCCGTCCTCATCGATCTGATCGACGCCCTCGACACCGACGACGCGGCCGACGTGCTCGCCGACCTGCCGGACGAGGTGGCCCTTGAGGTGCTCCCCGATCTGGAGGACACGGAGGACCTGACCGAGCTCCTGGAATACGAGGAGGAGACGGCCGGTGGCATCATGGCTCGGGAGTACGTGGCCATCCCGCCCGACTGGACGCTTCAGGAGGCCACCGAGGAGGTGCGGCGCAACGCCGCCGAGGTCGATGAGCTCTACACGGCCTACGTCGTGGACGCGGACGGCGTGCTGCTCGGCACCATCTCGCTCAAGCAACTGCTCCTGTCGGCGGGATCGGTGAAGGTGCGCGACATCATGGATCCCGAGTTTATCTCCGTCTCCCCGGAGGTGGACCAGGAGGAGGTCTCGCGGGTGGTGCAGCGGTACGACCTCGTCTCCGTCCCCGTGGTCGGTGAGGCCGGGCAGATGATGGGGCGCATTACGATCGACGACGTGGTCGACGTGATTCGCGACGAGGCAGAGGAGGACATTCAGCTCATGAGCGGGCTCACCGGGGAGGAGGAAACGGTGGATACGGCCATGCAGGTGAGCCGGGGACGGCTGCCGTGGCTCATCGTGGGCCTCGTGGGGTCGGGGCTTTCCGGCACCGTCATCGGCGTCTTCGAAGCTACGCTGCAGCAGGCCGTGGTGCTCGCCACGTTCATTCCCATCGTCACGGCCATGGGGGGCAACGCCGCCGTGCAGAGCGCAGCCATTGCCGTGCAGGGGCTCGGTTCCGGGGAGCTGTGGCTGTCCGACGCCTTCCGGCGAATTGGAAAGGAGATGCTCGTGGCCCTGCTCAACGGGATCGTCGTGGCGGGCCTGCTCTGTGGAACGGTGGCCGCACTGGGCATGGGCAATGTGCCGGCCCTGGTGAGCACCCTTGGCCTCACAATGCTGTCTGTGAGTCTGGTTGCGACCACCAACGGGGCGCTCATACCCTTTCTGCTCACCTGGCTCGGCATCGATCCGGCCAGCGCGATGGGTCCGTTCGTCACGACCCTAAACGACATCGTGGGCCTGGCCGTCTATTTCCTGATCGCTACGGCACTGTACCTGTGACTAGTGGAAGGGAGATCGTGGATGGAGGAGAATGAGGGCGAAGGGAGAGAGGCGGACGGGCCGGATGGAGGGTCGAGGATCGATAGAGAACGGAGCCGTCCGTTATGGTAAGCTGTTCCCCATTTCCCTAATCATTACTTCGATAGATATAACAACAAACAACCAACAAGGAACCGACAACAAAGAATCAGAAATTTCTATCGGTCGTCGAGGGCTCGCTGGAGGGCGTCGAAAAATCGCTCCACGCGACGCCGATTCACCCCGAGGTCGCTGTGGCCCACCCGACTCGCGCTGCGGACGTACAGAGCACTGTCCCTCTCGTCCCGCGCTTTCACAGCCACATCCACGTCGTCTTTGAAGACCAGTGCCACGCGGTACACCGCCTCGAGGCGTCGTTCCGAGCGGCCGTCGGGACGACGGAGCGTAGTGGGACCCAGCGATTCGAGGGCGCGCTGCGCGGCGGCGAAGAGCGTGTCCGGCGGCACGTCGTATCCCCGCGAGACGCGCTCGCAGTTGGGGGTGTCCGGACAGGGCGGAAGCGGATTTTCGGGCAGCGGCTGGGCGGTAGACACGGAGGGGAGAGTCGAGGCGAAAATCAGAAGCCCGAGGAGCGAAGCACTCCACGGAAGAGGGGAGCGCACCGAGAGCATGAGACGGGGGAGGCGAGGGACCAACGCAGTCGCCGGGCGGCTACTGCCGAGTAGAAGTGGGGGGCTGTGGCTCCGACGAAGAGCGGTTCGCCTTCTGCAAGCCCTGAGCATCGTTGTACTTCGACGGGCATTTCACGAGGATGTTGTCGGCCACGAAGACTTCGTTCTGGCTCTTGCCCTGAACGACCACCTTCTCGGCCTCCTCAAAGTTGGCGGGTTTCGGGTTGTTGTATCGCACCTTCCGCACTGTTCCTGTCTCGTCGCGCATGTAAAAGGTGAAGACGTTCCGGCTGCGGTTGTAGTGGGTCGGACGATCCTCCGCCCACGTGCCCACCACGTGCGCCGACGCCCCCGTGCGGGCGGCCTGCTCGAAATCCATGTATCCGCCGACCTGGCTGCCGAAGTTGACAAACAGGAGCGTCCCGAAGCCGAGCATGGCGGCCAGCCCAATGACAGTCTTCCACTTCATAAAGGACAAGAGGAATGGGAAGAAAAGACCGGGTTACTCATCGTCTGAAATGTGCCGATCGAGGCGCCGTTCCAGACGGTCGATCTTGCGGTCGGTGCGGAAGAGGATCGTGACAAGGCCGACCCAAATCAAGAGCACCACGGCGAGCACGACGTAGATTTTGCCGCTTTGCCCCATGATGCGGTCGAGCCCTGTCGGCGACTCGTCCGCTGGCTGCTTCGTCCACGTCGTGTCGTAGGCCACGGTCGTGTCGGGGCGCTCCTGGGCCGGTCGGAGCGTGGGGGAATCAGAGGGGCGAAACGGATGGATCGTCATGGGGCAGCGTGCACGCCGGGATCAGTCAGGGAACGTCGAGAAGTGCCGTCGAAGGATGGGGCGGCGGTGGAGACGCACGGCTCCGGCACGACGACGCGCAATTTCCGTCTACGACTCGGACGGGTCGTGCGGCCCGGAGACGGCTGCCTCGCCACGGTCGGGGCGCATCCCTGAAGGCTTTCGGGATCCTTCCTCCCTCCGATCGGATCGAAGGGCGTCGCGGAGGCGCGCGAGGCGGACGCGCTGGGTGTACAGCAGCCAGAAGAGCCCCAAAAAGCCCAGCACAGACGGGTAGAAGACCCACCGCATGGCGGGGGCGAGGTCCGTCTGGCTGAAGGCCGGGGTGCCCTCGCCGCCCGGATGGAGGCTGGGCATCTGTCGGGGCAGGATGTACAGCAGAAACGGCATCGTGACGACCGCAAACAGGTTGTACACGGCCGCGATGCGCCCGCGAGAGGTCGGGGTGTCGATCGCGTCTCGCAGGACGAAGTATCCGCCATAGATGAGCAGGAGAACCGCCGCCATCGACTGCTTCGGGTCGAAGTTCCACCAGACGCCTGTGCCCTCGTACCACGTAAAGCGAGCCCAGACCATGCCGGTCACGATGCCGAGTCCCCCGAAAATAAGGGCCAATCGGGCCGCTTCGCGGGCACGAAGGTCCCGAATCTGGGCGCCGCTCTGGAGATACCGGGCCGAGTGGTACGCCGAGACGAGTGTGGCTGCCATGAGTGTGAACCACATCGGCACGTGGAAATAGAGGTTGCGCGCCGACTCTTCGAGAATGTCCAGTTGCGGAATCGCTCCCAGAAATCCGGCGACGATGACTCCGGTGAGCACGAGCACTACGCTTCCGCGCACCACGCGGTACAGCCAGCGATTGACCGGACGGGCCGTTGAGGAACGGGCGGACATGGGGGAGGGACAGGTCGGAAAAACAGTGCCGAGCGGTGATACGCCGCGAAAAGGAGGGGCTTTCCGGGGTGGGATTGAATTCGCTCAACGTTCAAAGCGCAAGCGCCGGGAGGTCGTCGGACCGAGGGGGGGACTCCCTCATTCCCCCCACACGTAGTCGAACAGAAGCACGGCCGCGGAGATGGTCGCTCCGGCGAACCCCACGAGGGTCAGGAGCTCGTCCTGCGCCGCCCCCCACTGTTGGCCGAGCAGCGCCTTGCGCGTGGCGCCGACCCCGGACACCAGCACCGGCACCAGCAGCGGCAGGAGGAGGACCGGCAGGAGCGGCCCGCCGCGAGACGCCCGGGCGACGAGCGCCGACAACAGGGTCGTCGCCCCCGTGAGGCCGAGGGCGCCCAGGAAAAGCGTGGCCGCGAACAATGCAGGCGAGCCGACCGAAACGCCGAGCAGAAGCATGAAGACGGCCGTGGCGACGAGGGTGAGGAGGGCCACGAGGCCAAAGTTGAAGAGCAGCTTGCCGGCAAACACCATGCTCGCCCGCGTGTGCAGTCGAAGCAGGAGCGCCGTTCCGCCCTCGTGCTCCGCCACGAACGACCGTCCCAGCCCGATGGAGGCCGCAAAAAGGAGCACGATCCACAGGAGGGCCGCCCGCACCCGCGCACTCACCGGCTGCGGTCCTACGGCGAACGACACCAGAAGGAGCGCTCCGAGGGCAAACAGCAGAAGCGTGTTCGCCGCGTACCGGCTGCGCAGTTCGATGCGGAGGTCCTTTCGGAAAATTGCCCAGGCACCCGCAAGCCAGTCCATCGGGAGAGGGGAGAGCTCGGAAGAGGACGAGAAAGGGCAAGCGGCCGCGATCCTCCGTGCTTCAAGCCGGTGGATATCGAAGATAGAAGATCGAGAATGGAAAATCGATCGTCTATCCTCTATTCTCGAACTCCTTCCACGATCCGCGAACCGACATGAGGACTCGTTGCCTCTTCTCCTATGAGTGATGTTTCTCTGGACTCTGTTCTCGGCACCCTCCTCGGCACCGCGATCGGCGACGCGCTGGGCATGCCCATCGAGGGCCTCAGCCACTCGAATGTGCGGACCTACTATAAAGGCATCAAGGAGTACCGGGACGACGACCAGCGAGGCGACCTCGACGCCGGGCAGTGGACCGACGACACCCAGATGACCTTCGCGCTGGTGCGGGCCCTCACCGCCCACCCCACC
>CAZRPQ010000231.1:0-4780 GCA_964601725.1 uncultured Salinivenus sp.
TTATCGGTCCTAAAAATTGGCCCGTCCAAACCAGGAGTCAAACGGGGGCATTTCGTCGTTCTGCCCCGCTACGCGCGGGGACCGATGCGACGAGCACGTTCCTACTCGTCAGCGGCGCTGATCGACTCCACCTCCTCTTCGGAGAGGCGCACGACCTCTCCATCGGCAGTTTCGATCTTGTATCCCTGCCGGGTCTTTCGGATGTCATCCCTCGACTCGACCTGATACCGAGTCTTCCGTAGGTCCGTCGTAGTTACTTCGGCAACGAGCATCTCACTGAGCTTTTTGTCTTTGCTGCGCGACAGGGGCAGGTCCAGGCTTCAGAGCGGAGAGGCCCAGAGCCCCCGGCTTACGACTCTTCGGCCATGCGCAGAACCTGTTCGACAACCGCATCGCCTACGTGAAGTCCCGACCTGCGAAGTTCCTCGATCGCAGGCTCGACCTTGTCGAGGCGGCCCTCCTTCTTGGCCACCACCAAAACCCCGAGTGTTCCAACTGTTGGAATTCCCAGTCCCTGGGCGCAGCGGCGCGCCGCCCCATCGTCTACGACGGCGGTCCATTCCTCTCTGCGACAGGTGACCGATAGAACGCGACTCTCACCCCGACCCAGGTCCCAGGCAGCAATCTCCGACTCGACCGGGCCCGTCGCTTCAACAAACCGCTCCCCGACCTCTTCGAGCCACTCTCGAGCCGGATCCTCGGGAGGTCCCTGCCTGATCTCCTCGGCCACAACCGCTGGGACCAGCAGGCCCTGCGTGGGGGCCGACAGCAAGCCGGGGTGCCCGATCTTCGCGAGAAAACGGTTGGGGAGGCGTCTGCGACCCAGCGTCTACTCATCGGCCACTCCCCTTTTCTTTGAAGAGTCTTCGGCATCCCCAAGGGCCTGCTGCACCTCTTCCTCGAGAGCCGAAGGACTTACCTGAATTGGACTCGCGCCGTACCGGGACAGCGCTTCAATAAAGGCCGACCTTGAAAGTCCCGCGATCTCGGCAGCCTTTCCCTGGGAGATGCGCTCCATCTCGTACCACTTGATGGCCGCGGCCAAGCGAAGCTCACGGCCAAACTCCTCCGGCGAACTGCGAAGCGCAGAGAAGGCATCGTCGGGAAGCTCCAGCGTTAGAGTTTTCGGCATGACCTCCAAAAATGAACTGTAGGTAAGGATCTGACGAGATCTTTCACTCAGGGAATACGGACCTGGAAGGTAGGCGTTCTCGGGACGTGAGGCTGCCGCATCCTTTTGGCTCAAAACCCGCCCGCTGGGCCGACCAAGTACTGATACAATCGGTATTGAAGCAACTTCTGAAACGCCCCTACCTCTCCTGAGCGCCGCTCAGCGGGGGTCGGAGGAGCTGTTGCACGGCGCTTCAAAAACCCTCCCTATGAAGCGACCCTCCAAGCTTCTTCTGGATCGGGGAAGGCCCCGTTCGTGAGTGTCTCGAAAGCTGTTTCTAAACCATCCGTCTCAGAACTTGATGAAGCAATCGTGTTTTGAGACAGTCCCTTCCACGTCCGAGAGACAGATTGGAGGCTGGGTCGTCTACCTTTCGGTTCTGAACCGACGCCGAGGGCTTGAATGAAAAGACGAGGATTCGCCCGTAGGTTATGGGCCGAAACCCCCTCTCTCGCCTAATCTCGCCTTGAGCCCGACCTGCACATGTCTTTTCTGCCGCGCTCTGCCCTCGCGATTGCGACATTTCTCATGGTGGTCGTCCCCGCCGAGGCCCAACGCCCGGAGGCCCGCGGGCAATGGGCTATCAATCTGGACACGACGGCTCTCCAAGCTCCTACTCTGCCGGAGCCGACGGTCGGCAAGAACGTGCAGGCAAGTGCCCCAAACTCCGGCCATGCCCACTTCGAGCTCGGGGCGACGGCCCATCCGTCTCGGTCGGGCGTGCTTCTGGGCTCAGGGATGATGAGGGCGGGCCCCGACGAGAAATACAACGTAGTCGTCTACCGGTCCGACGATGGAGGCAGCAGTTGGACCCAAACCTTAGAGGTCGCCCGGGAGGGGACGGTCCAGGACCCGACCTTCGCTACAGGCCGTGAGGGCCGTGCATATTTCGGGGCGTTTAGCGGAAGCTGGATGGGCCTATACCGGTCTGTCGACGGGGGACAGAGTTGGGAGAAAACCGATCTTCCCAGCCTGGACCGCCCGTGGATCTCGGTCGGCCGAGCGGGGCCGGATGCGGAGGAGCATCTGTACTTGCACGGCACGGGAGAGCCGGAAGGCGCCTCTGGCGACTCGGCCGACGTGGCGGTCTACCGCTTGGCTCCGGGTGGGGACAGCCTCCCGCCTGCCAAAGGCCTCAAGCTCGCGAGGGACGGGCGCGAGATGCTGGCGACCGGCAATTCAGCCCTGCTTCGGGGCGGGACCGTGGTTTTTCCGTACCTGGTCCGACTCGGTGACATCGGGACCTACGAGTCGCAGACCTTGCCGCCCCCTCGCCGGCAGCGTCGCCCGAACGCCCTGCTTCGGGTTGCCGTCTCGACCGACGGAGGCGAGAGCTTCACCACCGAAACCGTCGCTCGCTGGTACCACCGCTTCGGGCGGGGCGAAAGCGCAACGATGCCGGTCCTGGCCGCCGACACCACGGACGGACCATTTTCGGGGCGGGTGTACGTGGCCTGGACGGACTTCCGTTCCGGAGAAAGCCAAATCCTTCTTTCCCACTCGGGCCGGCCGAGCGAGCGTTGGTCCGACCCGCTTGTCGTCAACCGGAGAGGGGGTCCGGCCTTTCGCCCCGAGCTTGCGGTTAACACGGGTGGCATCCTCGGGATAAGCTTCTACGACCGGCGCGGGAGCAAAAGCGGGTTGGGGTGGCGGGCCCGGTTCGCCGCGTCCCGCGATGGGGGCGTGACCGTCGGCCCGAGCACCCCGGCCGCGGAGGCGCCCTACCGATACTCCTGGGACGGAGGCCTGGTGATTGAGGGCAAGTCGGGACGTGGGAGCCACCACAGGGCTTCTGCCTACCTGCACGCCTTCAACGAAAGCGGCGGCCATACGGCCGGACTCACCGCAGATGTCTCGGGCACGTTTTATCCGTTTTGGGTCGACAACCGCACGGGGACGCCCCAGATGTGGACCACGCCGGTTGAAGTGGATGGCCAGGCCACTCGGCACGGCCACCCGTCCCTCTCTGGCCTTGAAGACGTGACACGCCGGACAGCCCTTCGAATTGAGGACAGCCGTTACAACGACTCGACCCAGGTGGCGACCCTCCAGGTCCGCCTCCAAAACCGATCTCGGGACACGCTCCGCGCCCCGATGGCCCTTCGCCTAATCGACCTGTGGTCGGAGTTTGGAGAAGCGCGGCTTGCAGGCAGCCTTGGGGGAAAGCGCCCGCACGGTGCCGTTCTGCCGGTCACCCCGCATGTCCCTGGCGACAAGTTGGCCCCAAAGGCAAGCACCGAGCCATTTGTGCTCCAGGCACGGATCAAAGACCCGAAGGCCCTCGGACCGATGAAACCACCGCCCCCCGGCCGGGCCGAAGACATTCCAGGATACACCATCCTCCAGGTCAAGGCACAGGCGCTGAGCGCCCTGCCTGGGCCCGATGAGCCGTAACTCCCTTCACTACGGCTCTCCGAAGCCTGCCCAAAACGCCGCATTGGTGTAGCGATCAGTCGAGGAAGGGGGGCAGGAGGCCGGGATTTCCGAAAACTCGAAATAGGGCCTGTCGGTGTGAATGCGCCTGCGCATTTCTGCCGATTGGCGACAGTTGCGGTGAACGCCGCGCATCCGTTACGGAAACGCGTAAAAGCGTAACAATCAGCCGACAGGCAGGTTTTTACCATTCCACGTCTCTGACCTACCCATCAAGCTGTTCTCGGCCCGATGGCCCGCCCGGACAAGCTCCCCAAAATACTCACCGAAGAAGAAACGGATTTGCTCCTCGCCCAGCCGAACCAGAGGTACTTCGGCCCACACAGGGACTACCTGTTCATGCGCCTGATGCTGAAAGCGGGCCTGCGGGCCTCGGAAGCGACCGCGCTCCAGCCCGAACACATCGGCCTCATGAGCGGGAAGCTGTCGGTCCGCGAGGGCAAGGGCGCAAAAGACCGCACTCTCTGGGTCGGGGAAGATCTTCTGGAAGAACTGAGAGAGTGGACCGATCGCCGTAATGAAGAAGTTGACGACATGGAGGGCAGTGGCTCAAAATTCCTTCTTCCGACGCGGAAGGGCACGGAGGTGGCGACCTCCCACCTGCGCCGTTCAGTGAAGCGGTATGCCCGAAAGGCCTCAATCGAGGAGGTCGGGCGGGTGAGCCCGCATACGCTCCGGCATACCTTCGCTACGCGCCTATACAGGGAGACCGGCAACATCCGGTTAACCCAGAAGGCCCTGGGCCACTCTGATCTGAGCACGACGATGATTTACACCCACGTCGTCGACGAGGAGTTAGAGGGCGCGATGAGGGGACTTTGACGGTAGACCGTTGGCTGATCAGCCGGGCCCTCTCAGAGCGGAAAGATTACTCCTTGCAAAGGGGAAGGGCGAACTTTCCGCGCTCAGGGCTCTTTTCTAATGTCGGACTTTCCGATGCCGACGGGCGGCCCAGCCTATCTGTGGACTTCCACTGACGCGGCCCATTTGACGCGGCACCGGAAAGCCTTCGAGTTGGTTCTAATCGTAGGTGCCTTTCCCGATGCAGTTTTGCCCGAAATGCAGCGGACACAAACAGGTCGAATGCGAAGAGTGCGGCGGGGCCGGGGAGAAGAAAACCTCCGGGCCTGAAGGAGAAACCACTTTCGAGACATGCAGGGAATGCGGAGGGACCGG